>NZ_JAHRFA010000130.1:0-13791 GCF_020883045.1 Microcoleus sp. CAWBG58
GTCCCGAACAATTTTTTGGCAATAATAAGGCAATAAATGGAGTCACATTTTAATTGGTATCTCGGTAAAAAATGAGTAAGATTACTCATTGACAACAGTGTTTTTAGCTTAACTTGTGACTAATGGGATTCAGGTCACTGAAGTCCTTGCTGGGCAAAGACTTTAGATATGGAGCTCGATCGTAAATCAATCTCTATTCTCAATAAACCACCAAAAACTGTTATTTTTCCTCGTTTATTGACAATAGATCGCGAAAGACAAAAACCCTTATTTTGCCCTAAAACCCTTGCTAGGCAAGCGTTGGAGCTGCAAGTTTTTAGACCTGAATCCTTACATTTGCGGTTTTCTAATTCTTGCAAAAAACTGGTGTTGTTACCATACCCTGCATCCATCAAGACTATTCCTGGTTTATAGCCTCTAACTAAGGTTTTGTCGATTAAATTTATGGCGATTTCTGGCTTTTTTTTGAAGTCTGGGTCATCTTTTCCGGAGGGTAATGAGTCGGCTTTTTTGTATAATTCAATATCTAATGGCAGGCTCTTTTTGCCATCATATAGATGACTGGTAACTACTACTACCCCATGATCAGTTTTTCCGAGTTGTCCGATGTATTGTAAGTATTATAACCTATTTTTATCGTATTTTCTGTTTAAGTTCCGTTAAGAGCTTTCTTGTCCCCTGCTTGGGAAGGGGGGTTAGGGGGGATCTGCCTTAAGTAAACCGTATTGAACTATATTGGTTCTCAGAAAGATTCGCGGATGTTGTTGGGAAGAGGACCCTATACGTTCAAGCGGTTATGTAAGCTGTCAGTCATACCTCACCTTTTTGAGAAAGGCTATATATTGGTTGATAGTGAGGACTCAGAGTTCAAACTTATGGATGCGGACTTTGGGGCGAACGACAATACAAACCTGTTTGATTCCGGGCAAAGCGTTGTGCAGGGAATTGACTGGGATAATAGACATCTCCCAAAAAGACAGTCTTGAACAGGCAGGATGTCTGTTTCACAGTATTATGGGAGATGTCTATTATTATTTGAGCTTGAAGCGCCTGAAAAATCACTGAATTTTAGCAGCGATTTTTCACGCGAATTGGGTATTAGATGCTGATGCTATTGATCACTAAAGAAGGTTTGAGAGCAATATATGGCACTAATCGCTTTTTATTGTTCTGATCTATCTTCTGTTCTGCCACATTCAAATCTTGCTGGAACTGTTTGACTAACTGTTGGATCGGAGTACCTTCAAAAACTTCGTCGAAGGTGGCACGATAGAGTTCTCGGAAAGATTTATCGTAATAACCCAAGCGGTCATATTTATAAGCTGACAGAGTAAACAAAATTTGCAGTTGTTCTGCCGTTTTTTTGTAGGGCGGAAGCAACTGTAAAATTTTCATTTCCGTAATTACTTCGGGAATCTCTGACTTGTTAATTGCCGGAATATCGCGGTAGGCAGCCAAAGGCATATTGGCAGCAAAACTCATGTATTGATGCTGGGTATAATTCACAGCAGAATGCTGGGGCCCGCAGGTAAAAATCACGGTTGTGACAATATCAATCAATTGTTGAACATCCTCAATGCGCTGTGGCATTCCTTTGACTTTACCTCCTGTCTGGGAGGATAATTCTTGGGCCCAGCGTTGCAGTTCGGTATCATCGGTAAGTTTCTGCTTTGTCGGGTAAAAGTATTTGAGATAGCCGGAGACAAAGGTTTTAATCGCGTTCCACAGCAGCAATCCATCATCTCGGTAAGGGTAGTGAGGTAGTTGAGTTGTGTTGTCCATTCCGCGATTTTTTAGTTCCGTTGGGAAGGCAAATTGATCCAGACTCCAGTTAGTGCAGGCTTCTCTACCGATCTCTATTGTCTCTGGCAAGGTTCCTGCCAACAAGTCATCGACGGGGCCTCCAGGGGCGATCAACTGAGTGCGTGCGAGATTGTTGTTGGTCAACATGAAGCGAAAGTGGGGTTTGAGCAATAAGCTGAGGGGATGATTTTCGGCTAACTGTCGCGCTGTGACGATCGCAATTGGTTCCATAACTAGATGGGTTCTACCTAAATGCGAACTCATTTCGTGGTGATTGGCATCTGCGACTTGCACGCAGAGTTTGGCAAATAACCAATTGAGTGGCGGATCTGACGGCGTGTAGACACGGCTGCCCGGTTTGGGGTCTAGTTGGATCGCAATGGGTACCAGTTCACCGCGATCGCGCACTCCAGTCCACCGCCAAGCGAAAAAAGCACGGGGTTTGGGTAAGTATTTCCTGCCCTTTTCGTAGGTGCCTCCTTGAATTCGAGAAGGTGCGCGATAGTTTGGATCGGTACCTGTGTAGTCGGCAATGTAAATACTTTTTTCCCGTAACAGTCTGGGAAGTTCCAATAATGGCTGCTTGCTGTCGAGTTTTGTGATGATTTCTGCCCGGGGGTCGGTGGCACTTAAGAGACGAAGTACCATCGGATTTGCCCCAGACAACCGCTGTTCGGCAAAAGAGCGATCGGTTTGGTAAGTCTTGGCAACTTGAGGCAGTCGGATCACGGGAAAGAAGTCTTCATAGTCTTGGAGTTCGTCGAGAGGATCTAGAAAAGATCTCGCCCGGACTGCCAACATATTTACAGGAAGTTCAGAGGTTGCTAATATCCGTTCTCCAATATAATCGCTCGAAAAATTCTCGATCGCTGGCACGGTTTTCAATAATGCCAAAGGCGATAAACTGTTATAGTCAAATTGGTAATCTTGTTGCTGGCGATTTAAGTAATCGGTACGCTGTTGTTTGTTTGCATCGTCTTGAGGAAGGGAAGGTTTCATGATTTTTACCATTTATCAAATTTCACCCTTGTTTTTTAGTAAAAAATAGGTAAAAATTACTATAAAACGAGGATGGGATGAACTAAGTTTTGTAACCGTAGAAGAGAGCTTGATACAATCATAGTTCGCCGATAGGTAATGGCGTTCCGGACAGTTTCGACTTATGTTGCTTCGATCGTTCGCAGATTTCCAAGCACGGGGATTTTGAGATGCTGACTCAAGCTTCATCGCGCACTCAAATCCATAGCTCGAAGGGAAATTTATCCTAATTCAAATAATTTTTGCAACAGTAGGTTTGGTTTGTATTCAGGATATAATAATTTTTATTGCTGGTAAAGCTGATATGATGAACGTGATTATTCGACCAAATGTATGAAGTCTTCGAGTTTAAGCAAGGTTAATATTTCAACGCGGTTTCGGTCTCGCGAATCAGCCGAACCGTTGAAACAAGCGCTACAGGATCGAAGCCTTGTACCCGAGGAAGCAGCGGCATTACTAGCAGCAGACGAACAGCGCGCCATTCCTGCTATTAGTAAAAATGCAGCGTTGATCGAGGAAATTCAGCATCGGGTGCAAAGCTTGCCATCTTTCCATTCTCTGCTACAGGGCGATAGCCGAAATTTGACAGATATTCCCGATGAAAGCGTGCATCTGGTAGTCACATCGCCCCCGTACTGGAATTTAAAAGAATATCTTAAAAACCCAAACCAGCTTGGGGAAATAGCAGACTACGAACAGTTTTTGCAAGAGATCGATCGAGTATGGGAGCAAATATGGCGCGTTTTAGTCCCCGGCGGACGGCTGGTAATTGTGGTGGGCGATGTCTGTGTTGCGCGCCGGCGTTTTGGCAGACACATGGTATTTCCCCTGCACGCGAGTATTCAGGAACACTGTCGCCATTTGGGATTTGATAACCTCGCACCGATTATCTGGTACAAAATCGCCAATGCTTCTCTAGAAGCAGCAGGAAACGGCACCAGTTTTCTCGGCAAACCTTACGAGCCCGGAGGCGTCATCAAAAACGACATCGAATTTATCCTGATGCAGCGCAAACCGGGCGGCTACCGCAGTCCCAGCCTGACAGCACGAGTATTGTCCGTGATACCGGAAACTCTTCACCGACAGTGGTTTCAACAAATTTGGCAGGATATCAAAGGCGCTTCCACCAAGCAACACCCCGCCCCGTATCCTTTGGAACTAGCAGAAAGGCTGGTGCGGATGTTTTCTTTTGCTGGGGACACGGTACTTGACCCATTTATGGGGACAGGAACAACCTGCGTCGCCGCCGCCAACTGGGGGCGCAACAGTATCGGGGTAGATGTTGAGCCAACTTACCATCAGCTAGCGCTGAAACGGATGCAGGAGACGTATGGCTTGCGCGTAGTCTATGACGGATTGATGGGGGAGGTTGCTCAATGACTGGACAGACACCCATTATCCCCAATGATGTGTTCCAGGAAGCGGTGCAGGGTTTCTGGGATACCCGCATCGCCCAGGCACAAGCCCAGGTGCTAGCTGGCAAGGTTGACCAAGGGAACCGCAGTGCGGTGACAGGCGGCAAGCAGATGGACGGTTTCATCCTGACGCTGACTAATTTCTTGCTGGCTGCAGGTGTGCCTCAAAACCATATCCACGTTAAAAAAAGCCTAACCGTTATACCGGGGTTCTTTCGCCCGACGAAGATGTACGACTTTTTGGTGGTAAACCCTCAAAAACGGCAACTCAAAGTAGTCATCGAGTTGAAGAGCCAGGTTGGCAGCTTTGGCAACAACTTCAACAACCGCACAGAAGAAGCGATGGGGGCTGCTCTCGACATCTGGACAGCTTACCGGGAAGGGGTGTTTGGCGCAGCACCTCCGCCACCGTGGTTGGGATATCTGTTTGTTTTGGAAGACTGTCCTGCCTCGCACACCCCGGTACAGGTTGCTGAACCGCATTTCACGGTTCTGCCAGAGTTTAGAGGGGCCAGCTATGCTAAACGCTATGAACTGTTTTGTCAGAAGATGGTGCGGGAAAGGCATTTCACGGCTGCTTGCTTTTTAGTGACCGATCGCAAACAGGCTGCACAAAATCCCAACTATACGGAGCCATGTTCAGACTTGTCGGCTGCCAATTTTTTGCAGCAACTTATCCGGCACGCGCTCTAAATTAGGTAACAGATTTTGGCGCTGCTGAACAGGAGTATGAATGTACATTTTTTAGTTGTTGCCGAAAACAAACTTTTTGCGCCTTTGAGTCTTTGTGTAGAAGTTAATTCATATCTTTTCCGATCGATTACCTTAACAAAAATGGTTCGTAGTGCGGACTTCAGTCCGCATTTTAAGAGCGGACTGAAGTCCGCACTACGAACCTTGCTTATTGCGCTACCCGACATGATGTTAATCAGCAATGCTGCTGTCAAATTCTACAGTTTATTCTTCGTTTTCACCCGCATATACAGCTCTTCCATCGCCTCAATAAACGAACCATCCTTCTGCCAAAACGGCGGAAAATCTCCCTGTTTCTTCACCACGATCGCACTTACGCCACTTTGCACGCCCACCTCAATCGTCTGCGGCAACCGTTTCGCACCGTGCCAAAACTCTCTCAGGCTGACAGTTTGCGCTTCATTGGCGATCGCCCGCGTGTAATAGGAATCAACCGGTACAGGCTCGACTGAATCCGCCGTTAACTCGGCAGAAAGTGCCAAGCCTAAAGGCGTTTTTGCTAATTCGCGGTGCAGCACTTCCTTAGAAAGTCCGCGCAATTCAAACAGTAAAAATGGATCTTTGTCCAATTCAGCGGCGACTAGGTAATAGACTCCGGCAATATGTTTGCAGGGATTGCTATAGTCTGGGCAAGAGCAAGTGGTTTTAAAGTCCTCACGCTTGCTGGGTAACAGGTGCAATCCCAGGGGTGAAAAAGCGTTTTCAATGTTGTCGGGCATTTCGTTAAGCAGCAGCCGAGAAATGAAGCTGGCTTTTGATGCCATTTGGGCGATCGCCACTTGCCACTTTTCCTGACTAATCTGCTGAAACTCAATTTTAGTTTTGTAGAGTGGCTCCTTATAAACTTCAAAATAAGGATTCACAGAACCCCTGACTTCTGCCATCACTAAGCCATCATTCATTTTAAAGCTCTTTACCTTACCATTCCTTGCATAGGAACGCCCCCGCCCGAGACGCCCAGAATCGGTAAATCTTTCCAGGGCATCGATAAATTTGTTGCCCCACCAAGTCCGAGTAAATTGTGGCATATTTTTGATTTTCTCCTAATCTAAAACTGCATTTTTATTGAGCCTAATTAACTGCTTAAATGCCTCATTGTCCAACTCAGTCAACCACGATTCATCAGCACCAATAATTGAGCCGGCCAATTTCTTTTTGTCCTCAATCATTTGGTCAATCTTTTCTTCCAAAGTGCCAATTGCTACAAACTTATGCACGAACACATTTTTTTCCTGCCCGATCCGAAACGCCCGATCCGTTGCCTGATCTTCTACCGCCGGATTCCACCAGCGATCGAAATGGAATACATGATTGGCTTTTGTCAGGGTAATTCCCACACCGCCGGCCTTGAGTGATAGAATAAATACCGAAGGTTCTGATTCTGGATCTTGGAATTCTGAAATCATTCGTTCCCGTTTTTCGCGACTCGTTCCGCCGTGGAGGTAATAAGTGTTGTAATGTAGCGTTTGTTTGATGTATTTTTCTAAGGCGCTGCCCAATTCTGTAAACTGCGTAAACACCAATAAACTTTCACCTTCGGCTTTGACTTCCTCAATCATCTCGATCAGCCGTTCCAGTTTGTGCGATCGCTCTGGTGTAAACTCACTTTCATCCTGCAAAAACTGCCGCGGATGGTTGCAAATTTGCTTCAACTTCAACAGCGTCGCCAAAATCATCCCTTTGCGCTTTATGCCTTCAGTATCATCAATTTCTTCCTCTACCTCTTTGACAATGGCTTCATAAAGCGAAGCTTGCTCGCGGGTGAGATTGCAGTAGAGCTTTTGCTCAACTTTGTCGGGGAGATCTTGAATAATTGACTTGTCGGTTTTCAGACGGCGCAGGATAAAAGGTTCTACTAATTTTTTAAGAGCGAGTGATTGTATCCGATTGCCATGTTTTTGAATCGGTAATTCAAACATTTTCCGAAACTGAGTCTCTTTTCCCAAATATCCGGGATTGAGGAAGTTAAAAATCGACCATAAATCCAACAAACGATTTTCGACAGGTGTTCCAGTCAATGCTAGTCGATGGGTAGCGGGTAACTTTAAAATCGCCTTGGTTTGCGCCGCTTTGGGATTTTTAATATTCTGGGCTTCATCAATTACCACGCGATGCCACGCTATGCTGCTCAACAGCTTTTCATCTTTTCGCACCAAGGTAAAGGAAGTAATCAACATATCACAATCTTGGACGGCGGCTTTAAATGCTTTGGCATCTTGCAAACGTTGGGGGCCGTGGTGAATGAGCGATCGCAATTCTGGAGCAAATTTTTCCATTTCCTTCTGCCAGTTGCCGACTACGGAAGTGGGTGCAATTAGCAGCGTGGGTAGAATCGCATTTTCTGTCTCTTTTTTTCTCTTCTTTTCCGTTGCTTTTTCCGTCTCTTTGCTACTCGATAAAACTTCTCTTTCCTGCAATAATCGAGCAATTACCTGCGCCGATTTACCCAAACCCATATCGTCGGCAAGACAGCCATTTAATCCAAGGCTTTCCAAATAGCTCAACCAAGAAACACCGCGCTTTTGATAATCCCGGAGTTTGCCTTGAAATCTTACTGGATCTGCAATCAACTCTAGTCGGCTCTTGTCGTGCAGCTTCTCCAACATATCCGATAAAGCGCGATCGCGCTCCACCTCTAAATCTTCACTAGCTTCTCCTTCTGCCGTCAACTTCATAAAGTCAATCAAGCTGACATCGGGATTCTCTTCGCGATGTTTCTGCCAAAAATTCAGCATCTCCTGCATTTTGTCTTTGTCCAGTTCCATCCATTGTCCTCGGAACTGTACCAATGGCGTTTTACTATTAACTAACGCCTGCCATTCTTGTTCGCTAACTCGTTCGCCTCCGATCGCCAATTCATACTGATATTCCACCAAGGAATTTGCCGAAAACAATCCCTTGCCTTTGATTGCAGCGCTTTTACTGCCCTTTCCTTTGACTTGCAGGCGAATCTTCGCCCGCTGCCGTCCCTTCGGCGTCCACCAAGCGGGGACAATCACTTTATATCCAGCATCTTCTAATACCCAAGCGGACTCGCTGAGGAAGGTAAAAGCATCATCTACGTTGAGGGAAATGTTAGCGGGTTTGTCTGTTTCTAGTCCCTGCCAAAGTTGGGGATAAATGCGCGCAGCGTAGCCGAGATTTGTCAGCAGATGTTGTTCAAAGTTGTTGCCGAATTGTGTTTGCAACTGTTTTTGTTGAGTCGATCGCGATCGCCAATAATCCTGCAACGGCACCCGCAGAGATGGGTCTTGTTTTGCCGCCACCTGAAACTCTAAAACCCAAGGCTGTTCGGGGTTTTCGGGGGATTGTAGTTGAAAGCAGAGGGAGAATAAGTCAGCAGATTGATTGCGCGTAATGCGATCGCGCCAGGTTTGCCATTGCCGGTATTGTTCGAGGCTGACTCGGGCGATTTTTCGTGTTTGGTTAAAGCAGATTTCGAGTAAAGAATCCTCAATCTTCATCTGAAACGATGCTGGAATGGGAGTTTGAGTGACAATTTCTGCGATCGCACATTCTGAAAAATTACGCAGCAACATTTCGCGATCGTAGAACTTTGGTGTATCTTGTAGCTGGATCTTCCGAAAACCGGACGCGCAAACTAAAGGCATCCATTCAACATAGCGTTGTAACTCTGTTTCGTACTGCGCTGAGACAATTTCCCATCCCGGATAAATATCAAAGCTGGGTGGAATTTTGGCAGGTGTTTTTGGAGTTTTTGTGGTTGTTTTTGTTTCACCCGCTTTCTTGCGCCCGCGCGTGGCTTTCTGGGCGGGTTCGGATGTTTCGATGGGTGCGATCGCGATCGGAGCAATTTCTCGATAGCGCAACGCCGGAATATAATGATCTTTCAGAATAATTTGCTTAAAAAATTGGGTGTAGTGATACCAAAACAGCAAATCTGAACCAAACTGAACTTCTGCTAAATCGTAGAGGGCCAAAAAATGCAAATCGTTCAATACTTTAGTCAAAGTGTGGGTAGCGATGACTGCACAATCGACTTCCCAATACTCCAACTCAAATGTTTCGGGTAATTCTGTCTCTAAATATCGCGCTAACTCTAAAGATGGTAGCGGCTGGTTATCGGCAGTGGGCAGTAAAAAGTACCGATGGGCGATCGCGTATTCTAGCCCCATCCCACTTGTATTGCTGGCTGGTGCGAGTTGAATCCCGGCTTCTTTCGTTAGAAACTCTGTTAACTGTGCCGCCTCCAATTGTCGGGGATGAACCTTAGCAGGCTGTTTTTTCCTTTCAGTGGTTTCAACCCAAAGACAAAACGTTCCAGCTTGAACAAAACTCGTTTCTGCTTGAGGAATCCAAGTCCCGTGGAGGATTTTCATAGGTCATACCAAACGCAACCTTTAGGAGACGATCGTATCATGAATTAGCCGAAAAACATCAGACGGCAGCTGAAACCAGGTTTATACAAACGATGTCCCGTCCAAGCGTACTCAAGAAAATAAAGGTATCTATCTGTAAGGTACGTTGTTGGGCTTTAGCCCTGCTGAAATCTGTAAGGTACGTTGTTGGGCTTTAGCCCTGCTGAGATCCGTGACAAATAGGAAAGTATGCGCCTAACAAGCCGGATCTCCTGAAGTGCATCTGATTTTGGCAAGGGTTCTCGCATTTCGGCACATAATTTATGAGTAACAATCAGAGATTTACTGCCGAAATGCTTCGCCCCTTAGAGGGCTAAAGCCCAACAACATACTTCATTTTTACGAAAAGAGCGACAATCTGACATATCCGCACATCTCCGCTTAAATTGCATCAATCTTTGATTGATAGATGCCACATTCTGCACGTCTATTTTGGAACTTAACTCTCTATATAACCTTGCATATTTTCCGGTTCAAATTGCTGCAAAATATTAGCAGCTTGATTGGTTAAATCGTCAGTACCTTTAACTGCAATCAAAAATTTGCCCGCATTCAAACGGTTGCGATAGGGCAAAGCATCGCCGCTACCAAAGGCCATTCCTCCCGCACCGCCGACAAAAACGCTGCCCATTCCGGCTGCGATCGCACCTAGCACTCCGCCGATCGCGTGATCGCCAATTTCGCCCGCCCATGCAAAAGTCTTTAACTCTGTCATCAAGCTGAAAGTAACGCCGGCAATAAAGCCAAACGGTATCAGCCAAACAGCCATGAGTTTAGCTTGTTTCTTTGCTTGCTGGTTGGGGTCGATCAAGCCAAATTCATCAGCAGTTTTGTAGCCCCGTCCCAAAATGCTGACTTGCTTCATGGGTAAGCCTTCTTTTTCGAGGGCGCAATAGGCAGCTTCGGCTTGCATTCGATCGGGCAGTACGGCGATAAGATAATTCATCAAAATAATTCCTGATAGTTAGGCTTCAATATCCGGAATTCATTATAGCCTGAAAAGACTTGCTAGCTAAGCAATTGAGCGTTTTTAAGACGATCGCCCAGGACGATCGCCCGCAAAGGTAAAATATTTCAAGCAAAAATGACCGACCTTGACCGAATACGGATACAATTCAAACTGCACAAAGGCAAGCTTGAGCTGAGCTGTTAGATTCTGCTCTAAGTCATAAGTCTCAACTTTGAGCTCGCCAACGCTCGGCCTATTTTTACTATTGCACTCAATTGCTTGCTATGCCTAAAGTTCTAGTATCCGATCCGATCGACCAAGCCGGTATTGACATCCTCTCCCAAGTCGCACAAGTTGACGTGAACACAGGGCTTTCAGCCGAAGAGCTCGTGCGAATTATTCCAGATTACGATGCTTTAATGATCCGTTCTGGCACCCAAGTTACCAAAGAAATCATTGAAGCCGGAAATCTCCTCAAAATTATCGGTAGAGCCGGCGTTGGCGTAGATAATGTCGATGTCCCCGCCGCTACCCGCAAAGGAATTGTAGTCGTCAATTCCCCCGAAGGCAACACGATCGCAGCAGCCGAACACGCGATCGCCATGATGCTCTCGATGTCCCGCCACATCCCGGAAGCCAACGCCTCCGTCAAAGGCGGTAAATGGGAGCGCAACCGCTTTATCGGCGTAGAAGTTTACAAAAAAACCCTCGGTATCGTCGGTTTGGGCAAAATCGGCTCCCACCTCGCCACCGCAGCCAAAGCAATGGGCATGAAACTGCTCGCTTACGATCCCTTCATCTCTACTGAAAGAGCCGAACAGTTGGGCTGCCGCTTGGTAGAGCTCGAACTGTTGATGCGCGAATCCGACTACATCACCCTGCACATCCCCAAAACGCCGGAAACTCTGCACTTAATTAACGCTGAGGTGCTGTCGAAGATGAAGCCCACGGCCAGGATCATTAACTGCGCCAGAGGTGGCATCATCGACGAAGCAGCCCTCGCAGAAGCTATCAAATCAGGTCAAATCGCCGGTGCAGCGATCGATGTTTACGAACATGAGCCGCTGGAAGCTGATTCTCCATTGCGGAATGTCGGGCAAAACATCGTGCTGACGCCTCACTTGGGAGCTTCTACGGCTGAAGCTCAGGTGAATGTGGCGATCGATGTTGCCGAACAAATTCGTGATGTGTTGTTGGGACTGCCGGCGCGATCGGCTGTTAACATACCAGGAATCTTCCCAGATTCGATCGAAAAACTCAAACCCTACCTGCAACTCGCCGAAACCCTCGGCAACCTCGTCAGCCAGCTAGCCGGAGGCCGAGTCGATTACCTCAACGTCCAACTCCAAGGCGAATTGGCCAGCAACCAAAGCCAGCCCGTAGTCGTCGCCTCTCTCAAAGGCCTGCTCTCCCAAGCCCTGCGAGAGCGTGTTAACTACGTCAACGCCAGCATTGAAGCCAAAGAACGCGGAATTCGCGTCGTGGAAACCAGAGACGCCTCAATTCGCGACTACACAGGCTCTCTGCGCCTCTCAGCAAAGGGAACTCTCGGCGAACACACAGTCACGGGTGCAGTCCTCGGCGAAACCGAAATTCGGATTACCAGCGTTGACGATTTCCCAGTCAACGTTTGCCCGACGCACCATATGCTGTTTACCTTGCACCGCGATATGCCGGGGATTATTGGCAAAATTGGTTCCCAATTGGGCAGTTTTAATGTCAATATTGCCAGTATGCAAGTAGGCCGTAAAATCGTGCGAGGCGATGCAGTGATGGTTTTGAGCCTTGATGACCCTCTGCCAGAGGGTATATTGGCTGAAATTATGAAAGTTCCTGGGATTCGGGATGCTTACACGGTGAATCTTTAAAGGATTTTAGATTTTTTAGGTTCCCCAATCTAAAATCTAAAATCGTTAAACTGTGAATCTTTAAAAAATTTTAGATTTTAGGTTCCCCAATCTAAAATCTAAAATCGTTAAACGGTAACTCTTTAAAAGATTTTAGATTTTTTAGGTTACCAATCTAAAATCTAAAATCTAAAATCTTTAGACGCTAACTCTTTGAAGGATTTGGGGTTTAGATTTTGGATGCAAGGACTGAATAATTGGTAATAAGTGATTGGTCATTGTTAATTGGCAAAAAAGCTGGAATTTTTCTATTAGTCAATCGTCATTTCTCACTCTTCAGTTCCCAGTATCCAGTTCCTGACGGGCGAATCTAAAATCTAAAATCTAAAATCTAAAATAGTCATGGCACATAGCTGGTGGGAAATTAGAATTCTTTGCGATCCGGCGCTGGAAGATATCATCTTTTGGCGCCTGGAACGGTTTAACTGTCGGGGAACTGCCACTCAGATTAAAAGCAATTCCTGCCTGATGTCGGCTTATTTGCCCGAGGAACAAGCGGGATTGTTGGATTTGGCGGCGCTGTCTTTGTGGCTGCGCCAAGATGCTTTGTGTGCGGGTTTGCCCTTACCTGCGATGCAGTGGGATTTGATAGAGGATGAAGACTGGGGCAGCACTTGGAAGCAGCAGTGGCAGCCTCAAGAAGTGGGCGATCGCTTTTTAATTAATCCGGCTTGGCTGCCCCCACCGACTGATACCGATCGGGTAATCTTGCGTTTAGATCCCGGTGTGGCTTTCGGTACGGGTGCTCACGCTACGACTCAACTCTGTCTGGAGTCGCTCGAAATGCGCCTCGGTTTTGACGACAAAGAGTGTGTAGTTGCTGATATCGGCTGCGGATCGGGTATTTTGTCGATCGGCGCGGTGTTGTTGGGAGCCACAAAAGTTTATGCTTTGGATACAGATCCTTTAGCCGTGCGATCGACAATCAGCAACCGACAACTCAACCGCGTTAACCCGCAGCATTTGGTGGCAGAGCTCGGAAGTATCGATCGGCTGATCGAAATGACGGGCGGCCCGATCGACGGTTTAATGTGCAACATTTTAGCCGAAGTAATCATTGATTTAATCCCGCAGTTTACTGCAATTAGCAAGCCCACAACTTGGGCCGTACTCAGCGGCATTTTGCTCGATCAAGCCAAACCAATTGCCGACACTCTCGAACAACACGGTTGGATTGTCGCTACTCTGTGGAAGCGCGAAGATTGGTGCTGTTTTAACATTCGGCGCAGTTAACAATCTGGGATTTTACTTAAGATTTTAGGATAATATTATGTCTGTAGAAGCGCGGCTACTATGAAAGCATAAATAACTTTCACAAAAAAGCTATGGACGTTGAAGAACTATATAGGCGTTACGCGGCGGGAGAAAGAGATTTTCCGGGAGTTGATTTAAGTCGTGCTAACTTAAACGTTGCTGATGTGAGAGTCAGACTTAAGTAGCAAATAGCTTGTTAAACTTATCCATAGTTAACTACCGAGAGGAAGTTTCATGTGGAAAGTGGCGGAATTTGCAAAACTATCAGGAGTATCAGGCTCGACCTTGAGGCG
>NZ_JAHRFA010000131.1:0-7716 GCF_020883045.1 Microcoleus sp. CAWBG58
TAAGCGCAGGGGAATAGCAGGATGCCAGACCAGCCTACGAAGACGAAGCGATCGCGCTTGAGCCAGTCGTCGAGTACATCAAAGATGCCTCTTTCGTTCTCGGCGCGTCCGACTGCGATTGTCATTTTGGTAAAATCCTTTTGCTTGTTAAAAGACCAAGGTTTCTAATTAAACTTAACATAACTATATATTATAAGTTCATTAATTTTCAACTAGAACAGCAGGAGTTGATACAGAATCGCGATCGCCCGGTCTCGATCGCGCCAGCGGAGTGAGAGTGAGGTAGGCTAGTTGAATTAAAATTTTGGTTTAAGGCTGTTTAAATTTATGACTGCAAAAACAATGACCTCGATCGATTCTGTCCTGCGCTACGAGGTTTTGGGATCTCGTCGCTTCAGCAATTACTGGTGGGCAACGGTTGTCAGCATTGGAGGCACTGGTTTCTTGCTGTCGAGCATTTCCAGCTACTTACACAAGAACCTGCTGCCTTTTGCTGACCCGACTCAGCTTATTTTCATTCCCCAAGGCATCGCGATGGGTTTCTACGGTGTCTGCGCCCTGCTGTTGGGGCTTTACCTGTGGCTGACTGTTCTGTGGGATGTCGGCGGCGGATACAATGAGTTCGATCGCGCGTCAGGTAACATTCGGATCTTCCGTTGGGGATTTCCCGGCAAAAACCGCAAACTTGATTTTACTTGCAAGACATCGGACGTGCAATCTGTGCGGGTCGATATTAAAGAAGGTCTCAGCCCCCGTCGCAGCATTTATCTTAAGCTCAAAGACCGCCGTCAGTTTCCCCTGACAAGAGTCGGACAGCCCATTTCTTTGTCTGATGTGGAAAATCAAGCTGCCGAATTGGCTCGATTTTTGCAAGTTCCCCTAGAAGGGCTGTAGAGATTTGGGATTTGGGATTTGGGATTTTCGATTTGATATTGGTAATGTTTTGTAGGTTGGACGGCGGGGCGCACAAAATCGATAAATCTAGAGTGCGCCCGGCCATGTACCCGATCTGAATGAAGTGAAAGTGAAAATACAAATGCAAATGCAAATCAAAATTCAGCGGTGGTTCTTCTCGCTTTTAATAATTGGCGCGCTGTTTGTCGGGGGATGCGGTAGTTCCCCTGCTGCAAACTCTACTCCGACACCAAATCCGGCGTCGGGTGAAAGCATTTCTTTGTCTCCGTCTCCGCCTCCGTCTCCTGCTGCTGTGGCGGCGAGTTCGCAATTTAGCAATTTGCCGCGCTTGCAAGGAAAAGCAACGGTAGTGATGACGGTTAAAGGTTCTCCGATTACGATCGAACTCGACGGCACAAATGCCCCAATTACTGCGGGCAATTTTGTCGATTTGGTTCAAAAAGGAGTCTACGACGGGCTGGTATTTCACCGAGTGGTGCGGGAACCTCAGCCTTTTGTAGTTCAGGGTGGCGACCCCCAGGGCAAAGACCCTAAATTCCCTGCGTCGCGGCTGGGAACTGGGGGTTTTATTGACCCGAAAACATCTACAGAACGCAGGATTCCTCTGGAAATTAAGGCTAAAGATGCCCCGAGTCCGACTTACAGCCAAACGCTAGAACAAGCTGGGATTGCTCAGAAACCCGTGTTGATGCACACTCGCGGGGCTGTGGCTATGGCTCGATCGCAAAGTCCTGATTCGGCTTCTTCTCAGTTTTACTTTACTTTGACCGATGTGCCGTTTTTGGACGGTAGCTATGCGGTTTTTGGCTACGTGAAGCAAGGGATGGATGTGATTGATAAGATTCAAGCGGGCGATCGGATTGAGAAGGCTACTGTCACCCAGGGTGTCGAAAATTTTAAGGCTGTTAGTTAGTTGACAGTTGACAGTTGACAGTTGACAGTTTGCCGTTAGGAGTTGACAGTTGACAGTCGGGAGCATCTCATTTTTGCAGCAAAAAACATTTCTTTTTACAGTGCCAGCTTAAGAGCTCGTTTGGTTCTCTAAGCGAGCGGGGGCAGCACTATTAAAAACAAAACTGAGATGCACCCTGACAGTTTGCCGTTGGGAGGAAAGCAGTAGTTATTGGTTATTGGTAACAAGCCAAAACTAATAGCTGATAACTACGCATCAACAACCAACAAGTAATAAATTACGAATAACTAATCACAACTAACTAATAACTACTGCCTTCTAATTGATACTTATGGATGTTGTGGTTACGGGAATTGGTCTTGTTTCAGCGTTGGGGAATCTGGAAAATAGCTGGAAAAGACTTTTGGCTGGAGATTCGGGAATTGAGCAACATCAACCTTTTTTAGAACTTGAACCACGACTTTTGGCTTTAATTGAGACAAAACCTGCTGATTTAATCACTTTAATTCGGCAGGTTTTGGCAGATGCTTTGCAAGATGCTAATTTGACTTTGCCTTTACCTGATTGCGGAATTGCGATCGGTTCTAGTCGCGGCTTTCAGGCTAATTTGGAACAGTTGGTAAGAGAGGGGGAGAGGGGGAGAATTGCCCAATGCCCAATGCCCAATGCCCAATGCCCAATGCCCAATGCCCAATGCCCAATTCCCAATTCCCAATTCCCAATTCCCGATGCCCGATGCCCGATGCCCAATTCCCAATTCGTGGATTTTTTACCTCACATGGGGGCGATCGCGGTGGCGAGGGCAATTGGCTCGATGGGGCCTGTGCTGGCGCCGATGGCTGCTTGTGCGACGGGCCTACAGTCGATCGCCCGCGCTGTTGATTTAATCCGCACCGGTGAGTGTCAGCGGGCGATCGCTGGTGCTGTAGAAGCGCCAATTACACCGCTGACTGTGGCTGGATTTAACCGGATGGGTGCTTTGGCAAACACCGGCTGTTATCCCTTTGACGAACATCGGGAAGGCTTGGTGCTCGGCGAAGGCGGGGCTTTATTTGTATTAGAATCAAGTGAGTTGGCAAGGCGCCGCAACGCTAAAATTTACGGTCTAATTTCCGGTTTTGGGTTGACAAATGATGCTTTTCATGGTAATTCACCTGAGTTGGGTGGGACAAGTGCGATCGCGGCGGTAAATCAATGTTTGAAACGTAGCAATTTAACGGCGGTTGATATAGATTTTATTCACGCTCACGGTACTGGCACTGATTTAAATGACCGACACGAAGCCCTGTTAATTCAGAAATTGTTTCGCCAAGGAGTTGCTGTTAGTTCGACTAAAGGGGCTACTGGTCATACTTTGGGAGCTTCGGGTGCTTTGGGCGTCGCTTTTTGTTTGATGGGTATTAAATACCAGATGTTGCCGCCTTGTACTGGCATGAAAAAACCTGGGTTTGAGTTAGATTTTGTGAGGTTTGCCCGATCGACCTTTGTGAGAAATGCGGTTTGTTTGAGTTTTGGCTTTGGCGGGCAGAATGCTGGGATTGTGTTGTCGGGCGATCGTTAATTTTTGGTAATCGAAGGCGATCGGCATTGAAATTGCAGCATCTCTCTACAATTAAAATTTTGTGGGGCGTGTCAAGCTCGTGCGATCGCACTTCTTATTTAAATCTGATATAAAATACCATATATATGTATTTTAGTCAATTAACTTAGAATGTTGGTGAGATTTCTGGTACCGCTGTGCTAGTCTGGCTCTCCATATCGAGGCTTACCCTTCCCTCAAAGCCAGGGATGCCAGAAAATAACAGCAAATTCCAGCAGTATTGTATTTTATTAACGCATCGATGCTTATAGCGCGAAGATAGAAGAAAGAAACAGTTTCAATTAAGCCTCAGGTATTTTCACATGGATCTGGCATCTCATCGATTTATGTCTTATTTTGAACCTCTTCAAGCTGCTCACCTGTGCCAAATAGCTGTATTGGAAAGTTTTGCTGAAGAAACAGTGGTTTTTGAAGAAGGAGAAACAGCGGATTTTTTATATCTAGTTTTAGAAGGTGAAGTCGAGTTTAGCAAGCAGATTGACAACAGTAAATATCAAACTATTGCTGTCGCTAAGCCCGACGATTTTTTTGGCGAACTCGGAGTTTTAGACGGAGAGCCTCGCAGTGCAAGAGCTGTGGCAGTTGCCGGCTCGACTTTGGCCAAAATAAGCCGCGAAGAATTGATAGCAAACCTCGAGTTTGCTAAAGGCAGTTCAGTAATGCAAATGTTTAGTTTCATTATTAAAAATTTGCGCTCTACCACCGATCAATATGTTAGCCAGTTTGTACACAAACAAAAAATGGTTTTGGTGGGTGAAATGGTGAGCACAATTATTCACGATTTCAAAAGTCCTTTTACGGGAATTAAACTCTCCAGCGAAATGCTCAAAGAAATGCACCCCGATGCTGAAACTCAGGAATGGTGCGAACTTATTCAATTGCAAGTTCAGCGAATGTTGGGCATGGCTGAGGAAGTATTAGAATTTTCGCGGGGTAACTCTGCATTAAATAAAAAACCAGTTAATCTCATCCAGACGTTGCAGCAGTTTGAAAAGTTGAACAGAGTTTATTTTGAGGCAGCAAAAGTAGACTTAGTGCTGCGAGTATCAGAAGTGATAGTGGAAGCTGACGAGAATAAGATTTTGCGAATTTTACAAAATTTAGTTGGGAATGCTGTTGAAGCTTTTGGCGGACGCGGGGGCCGAATAGAGATTATGCTGACACAAAGTGAGGATTGGGCAGAAATTAGCATTTATGATAACGGCCCTGGCATTCCGCAATCAATCAAGGACAAGTTATTTGAACCGTTTATAACCTATGGCAAGCGGACTGGTACTGGTTTGGGAACGGCGATTGCTAAGTCGATTGTTGATGCTCACAAAGGGGAAATTAGTTATGAGTCGGAAAACAAAAAAGGGACAACTTTTTACATCCGCTTGCCAAAAGTTATCCGTTAGCCTGTCGAGTTTAAGTAATGTTTATTTGTCACCACCGAATTCAATCAATCATTTATTCAATTTGAGATTATTCGACTTCCTTCGACTTTCTTCGTCGGCTACGCTCAGGACAATACCCTCAGGACAAGTTTGAGATTGGATAGTTGCCCCAAAAGTGAATCTGGGAGCTTGAACTTTTGTCTAAAATGTTGGGAGCATCTACGACTTAACTAGGTGCCACAGTAACAGTTTTTGGGCCGATCGCGATCGTGTGTATGCAGTGGCAGAATCAGCTATAATTGAATTAACGATCTGCTAAAAATCTGATGCCAGTTACTATTCAAACCTTACCCGCAGAAGTTATCGATTTAATTGCCGCAGGCGAAGTTATTGACTCGATCGCCGCTGCGGTACGAGAATTAGTAGAAAATTCTCTCGATGCTGGCGCAACTCGCATCGTTGTGTCTGTTTGGCCCGAACAATGGCGGCTGCAAGTTGCCGATAACGGTACGGGAATGGATCTGGAAAACTTGCAGCAGGCGGCTTCGCCTCACAGTACGAGCAAAATTACCACGGAAGCTGACCTTTACAAAATTGCTACTTTGGGATTTCGCGGTGAAGCTTTGCACAGTTTGGCTCAGTTAGGCTGTTTGGAGGTTTTGAGCAGGCCCAACGATTTGGGATTCGGAGATTATTGGGAAAATCGACAGTCTGGGGAAACTCCCCCCAGCCCCCCCTTGTTAAGGGGGGGAGTTGAGAAATCATCGTTTAACAAGGCGGGAGTTGAAAATGCTCGATCGGGCTGGCGGGTAGTTTACAACAACGCTGGGGAAGCTGTGGAGCTGGAAACAGTGGCAATTGCTCCGGGTACGGTGGTGACTGTGGCTAATTTGTTTGGCAATTGGCCTGTGCGCCGCACTTTTTTGTCGCCGGCACAGCAAATGCGATCGATCCAATCAATTATCGAGCAAATTGCAATTTGTCACCCCTACGTTAATTGGCAGTTGCGCCAAGGAAATGCGCCTTGTTTTTACGTAACTTCTGCCAGCACAGCGGAACAAATTTTGCCTCAGTTTGTGCGGGGAATTCGCTTGAATGATTTGCAGTATTTAAAAGTAAGTTTGCCTTCAGCTCCTGAAAAGAATAAATCGCCAGATTATTTGGCAAACTCGGCTGTTTTATTGTCAAAAACACAGCCGAGTTACCAATGCCGAATGCCCGATGCCCAATTCCCAATGCCCAATTCTCAGTCTTTGGAGTTAGTAATTGGTTTGCCCGATCGCTGTCACCGCAGGCGGCCGGATTGGGTTAAGGTGGCAGTAAATCGGCGGGTTGTACGATCGCCCGAAATAGAGCAAACTATTCTCAGCGCCTTCGCCCGTACTTGTCCGCGCGATCGCTATCCCGTGTGTTTTGTTCACCTACAACTCTCCCCCTCTCAAATCGACTGGAACCGCCACCCGGCTAAAGTGGAAATTTATCTGCACGATCCGAGTTTTTGGCAAGCACAAGTTGGCGCTGCAATCGATCGAGCTTTGCACCTCAATGATGAGGTTTTAGCAGATCCTCCAATTCCCGATCGCGTGGGACAGTTGCTGAAAGCATCAGAACAAAAAAGTGCTTACAGTGTCGAGACTTCAGCTCGCAAGAGCGATGGCGGTGACGAACACACAACTGGTCGTAAAATAGAATTGATGGAACTGAGGGCGATCGCTCAAGTTCACAATACTTACATTGTTGCAGAACACTCTAGCGGAATGTGGTTAGTCGAACAGCACATCGCTCACGAGCGCGTTTTGTACGAACGCATCTGCGCTAATTGGCAGCTAAAATCTTTAGAAAAACCAGTGATTCTCAGTCAATTATCTGCCCTGCAAATAGAGAATTTGTCCCGCTTGGGCTTGGAAGTAGAAAGTTTTGGCGAACAGTTATGGGCGGCGCGGGAAGTACCGGATTTATTGAGCGATCGAGATGACTGTGCCGATGCACTTTTTGAACTCAGTAAAGTCGCAGATTTGCAAGCTGCTCAAGTTGCTACTGCTTGTCGCAGCGCTATTCGCAATAATACTCCTCTCAATCTTTCCCAAATGCAAAATTTGTTGGATGAATGGCAGCAAACTCGCAATCCGCGCACTTGTCCGCACGGCCGCCCGATCTATTTTGCGTTGGAAGAATCGACTTTGGCTCGGATTTTTCGCCGCAGTTGGGTGCTTGGGAAAAGTCACGGGATTTGATGGTTAAAAGTTATGCTTTAAGATTCGCGTTACTACATACAGAATTGTTTTTTTTGAACCGCAGAGGGCGCAGAGAACGCAGAGAGGAGAGTAATGCGAGTCTGCATCAGAGAAGAAGAAAAGAAAGAGAAATTTTTTGATAATGGTTTGTAGTCAGGACTTTAGTCCGCAAAAAGAAGGACTGAAGTCCTCACTACAAACCTTTTTTAGATGACAATAATAGATTGTCCGTTGGGGTAGAAAACAATGAAATATGTTTCTATATTTTCGATTGTGTTGAATGTAATCTGTAAGATTTGCGTTACATACAGAATTGTTTTTTTTGAACCGCAGAGGGCGCAGAGAACGCAGAGAGGAAGAGAAGAGAGAAGAAATGTTTCAGAATTTGATTTGTAGTGAGGATTTTAGTCTGCATCAGACAAGAAGAAAACCAGAGAAAATTTTTGAGAATGGTTTGTAGTGAGGACTTTAGTCCGCAAAAAAAAGGACTGAAGTCCTCACTACAAACCTTTTTTAGATGACAATAATAGATTGTGCGTTGGGGTAGAAAAAATGAAATATGTTTCTATATTTTCGATTGTGTTGAATGTAATCTGTAAGATTTGCGTTACATACAGAATTGTTTTTTTTGAACCGCAGAGGGCGCAGAGAACGCAGAGAGGAAGAGAAGAGAGAAGA
>NZ_JAHRFA010000131.1:7816-12731 GCF_020883045.1 Microcoleus sp. CAWBG58
AATGTTTCAGAATTTGATTTGTAGTGAGGAATTCAAGTCGGCATGAGAGTTGAATAAAAGAAAGATTTTTTTTGAGAATGGTTTGTAGTGAGGACTTTAGTCCGCAAAAAGAAGGACTGAAGTCCTCACTACAAACCTTTTTTAGATGACAATAATAGATTGTCCGTTGGGGTAGAAAACAATGAAATATGTTTTTATATTTTCGATTGTGTTAAATGTAGTTTTGCTATCTATTATTTTGATTTACGCAGGGAAGCGGGGCTATTTGGGTAGAACTTTGGTAATGGCGAATGCAAATTATCTGGAATTGCCGACGGATACGCTGAGTTCTCAGTCTTGGTGGCAAGATGAGGTAAAGTATCAAGTTGCTGTGACTCGGAACGCGCATATCAAAACTTGTTTTTTTGGAGATTCGATCACTTCGATGCTGGGGAATACTCTGGGTGACAATTCTTTTAATTTTGCGATCGGCGGCATGAGTGCGATTTCTCAGTTGGAACAGCTTAAGTTTTTAACGGCTGTTCGAGTTAAGTGCGATCGCGCGATTGTTGCTCTCGGGACAAATGATGCTATTTACAGAACTATGGACGGACAATTTGTCCAAAATATGCGCCAAATAATTAGCACTATCAAAAAAGATATGGGGGAGAAACAGGTGATTTTGTTGCCAGCTTTTTATTCGACTGTTGAGGCCAGTCGCGATATTACTGTTGCTGCTCCGATTTCGAGAGTCGATAAGTTTAATCAGTTGCTCCGCCCGGTTGCTGCTGCTGAAAATTTATCAATTGATGAAGCTGGCTTGCAGCCGTTATTTGAAGGTAAAGCTTTGAAGGCTAATTTGACTTCGGATGGCGTTCACCTCAATGCTGATGGCAAAAAAATCTATCGTGAAGCTTTATTAAAAATAGTGGCTTTTTTAGATAAAAAGGATTAACACGATGGTCATCGTTAAATTTCGTTAAATTCTATTGCAAAGCTATCTCGAATATCCCTGAACTTGGGTTCATCGCGCATACTTGAAATATGTGAAAGAATCCACCATACACCAATTCTTGCTTAAGGAAATCTGTAAAAATGGATGGCGATAAATGCCAAAAATCGGGTTGTACGGGAACGATCGAAGATGGCTATTGCGATGTCTGCGGCATGGCGGCCGTCAAAACCCCAGAAGGGCTGCTTTCCTCCCCTCTCCCCACTGCATCAAACGCGAGCTTATCCAGAACTAACTCACCCACAGCCAGTACGCCGACGGGTTCATCCTCCCCAAGCAGCCGCAGTTCCCGGCGCACGGGTAGCGCCTCTAGAAGCAGCCGCAAACAATTAGGTGCGGGATTGGTATCGATTCCGGAACTCCCTTCGACTGAACCGGAAAAGGCGCTGCTTGCAGAAGCTGTCGTCCCGGAAAACAAACGCTTCTGTTCCAGTTGCAACAACGCTTTACGTCGGGAAAAAGGGTTTTGTCCGAAGTGCGGCCACAAGTATTCCTTCGTTCCCAGCCTCAAACCGGGCGATCGCGTCATTAACCAGTATGAAGTCAAAGGTGCGATCGCCTATGGGGGACTCGGCTGGATCTATTTGGGATTTGATAGGAGTCTGTCGCGCTACGTCGTTCTTAAAGGGTTGCTCAACACGGAGGATGAAGCCAGCGCCGCCGTTGCTGTAGCCGAACGCCAATTCCTCGCCTCTGTCAAACACGCCAATATCGTTGGGATTTACAACTTCGTCAACCACCTCAACGAAGGCTTCATCATTATGGAGTACGTTGGAGGTCAGACGCTCAAGGAGATTCGCAAGACGCGCGGAGTGTTACCTGTTGCTGAGGCGATCGCCTACATTCACCGCATTCTCGGCGCTTTTGCCTACCTGCACGCTCAAGGTTTAGTTTATTGCGACTTCAAACCGGATAATGTCATGCTCGAAAGCAATGACGTGAAACTGATCGATATGGGTGGGGTGCGGCGCATTGACGACTTAGATGGGGACATTTACGGAACGGTGGGGTACAGCGCACCGGAAGCAGGAGAAGGGCCCACCATCGTCTCGGATTTATTCACGATCGGCCGCACCCTCGCCGTCTTGGTGACGAACATTTCGGGCTTCAGCAAACAACACCAGTACAAGTTACCCAGTCCGCAAGAAGAGCCCCTATTTGCCAAGCAAGAATCCCTCTATCGCTTCTTGCTCAAAGCCACGGCGTACAACGCTGACGATCGCTTCCAGTCGGCGGAGGAAATGGCCGATCGATTGTTGGGCGTGTTGCGGGAAGTGGTGGCGCTGGAAACAAATACGCCACATCCGGCTGCCAGTACCCTGTTCGGCTCCGATATGCTCGCGCTGACGGCATCTTCAGACTTGGAACCGATTGGCGCGGACTTCCGACAGTTGCCCGTACCGACGATGGATAGCAACGATCCAGCTTTTAATGCGGTATTGAATGCCCAAGCGATCGCCGATCCCATACAGCGTCAGGTGAATTTGGAGCAGGTGGTGCAGCAGTATCCCAACTTTCGCGAAGCCTTACTCCGACTGGCTGACAGTGCGATCGAGATTCGCCGCTATCCAGCCGCCGAAACGGCACTAACGCAAGCCGAACAACTTGATGTTTGGGATTGGCGCGTGCGTTGGTATCGCGGTAGGTTGCTGCTGGCGCGGGGTCAGGCAAAACCGGCACAGGAACAGTTCGATCGCGTTTACTCGGAACTGCCGGGGGAACTGGCTCCCCAACTGGGATTGGCGCTGGCGGCGGAATTGGCAGGCGATCGCAAGCAGGCAATTAAGCTCTACGATCGCGTGTGTCGGACTGACCCCAGTTACGTCAGCGCGACGTTTGGCTTGGCCAGGTGTTTGAGTGCTACAGGCGATCGTCAGGCGGCGGTGGAGGCGTTGCGACGAGTGCCGCCAACCTCGAATTTGTCGGTGCGATCGCGGGTGGAAATGGCGCGGATGCTGATCGATCCAAAACATACCGCACCAGGAGCCAAGGAGTTGAGCCTAGCAGCCACGACGCTCGAAGCCTTAACGCTCGAAGGCATCGAGCGGCACCGCTTGACGAAACAGCTTTTAGAAACGGCCCTAGGATCGATCGTTTCAAAAGCGATTCAGCCATCGGCGATCGTCCTTTTGGGTCATCAACTGCAAGAAGTAGAGCTCAGAAAAGGGTTAGAAAAAGCCTTGCGCGCCATGGCACATTTATCCACGGGAGTGGAAAAGATTCGTTTGGTTGATGAGGCGAATCGCGTGCGTCCAAGAACGTGGTTGTAGGAGAGGAAAGCGAATGGAATTCACGCCTGCACAGACTCAGGAATTTTCAACCTGCACAGGCCAGTTTTACTCCTGTAGCCGCGTTTTGAACCGCCATATTTTCTTGTTATATCAAATCCGGTAACATCAGAATTATTCATCTCTCTTGTCTCTCTCTGTGTTCTCTGCGCCCTCTGCGGTTAAATCATTCCGATCCAGCAGGAAGCGATATTACTCATGCTTTTTTAAGACCCAAACTATGCAATGTCCCAACTGTGAAGCTGTAGTTCAAACAGACGATCGCTTTTGCGAAGAATGCGGTACGCCACTGGTCAATGCACCCGTCAATGTTACTGAAAATTCTACAAAACTATGCAATAAATGCGGCGCGGCACCAGAGGCGATCGATGCCGATGGATACTGTTCGGTTTGCGGGTTCAAGAATGAACGCCGGCAAGTCCGAGAAACCGATCGCATGGAAGTGAATCTTCAGCCTAATTTTGCGGGAGTGAGCGATCGGGGATTGAGACACGAACGCAATGAAGATTACTTGGCTTGTGCGGTAATAGAAAGCAGCAACACTTATATTGCGATCGCCTGCGATGGAGTGTCCAGTTCTCAGTTTCCCGAATTGGCATCAAAAGCAGCGGCAGAAGGTGCCAGAAATGGCATTTTCACTGCTCTGCAACAACATCTCGCTCCAGAAACAGCTCTCCAACACGGAATCGCTGCCGCACTCAATGAAGTCTGTCTTATTCCTCATAGAAGTTTGAATCAAGATGCACCTTCGACGACGATTGTAGCCGCAGTCGTCCAAAATGCGATCGCGACAATTGCTTGGTTGGGAGATAGTCGCGCCTACTGGATCGATTCGCGAAGCGATCCCTTCGGGAATCGGGAAAACTCCCAACTGCTGACGCGAGATGATTCTTGGTTTAACGAAATAGTTACATCGGGACAAATGAGCGCAGCCGAAGCTAGCAAGTCCGATAAAGCTCATGCCATTACGCGCTGGCTGGGTGTGGATGCTAAAAATGATGCGATTCCTTCGATCGTGCAGTTTCCGATTCCCGGCTCTGGATATTTGTTACTTTGTACGGATGGATTGTGGAATTATGCACCCGACGCGCCACAACTCGCCGATCTTGTCAAGGGCAATGCTTCAGAAGATGCGATCGGCATGGCGCGCCATCTCGTAGAATTTGCTCGCTCTTGTGGCGGTCGAGATAACATTACTGTCACTCTGTTAGTCGTTTGAGGATAATATTATAAGAAGGAAGAAGGAAGAAGGAAGAAGGAAGAAGAAGTTTGGTAACAAAGCGGTGTATGGGATGTAACGGATGTAAATAAGATATTGGAACGTTCTGCATTAACCTGTAGGGGCGGGTTCACCAACCATCTCTAATGAGTACCAACAATCTTAATAAACCCGCCCCCACCCAACAAGAGATGCACGATCGCCCTTTTAACCTGTAGGGGCGGGTTCACCAACCATCTCTAATGAGTACCAACAATCTTAATAAACCCGCCCCCACCCAACAAGAGATTCACGATCGCGCTTTTAACCTGTAAGAGTCGGTTCACCAACCATCTCTAATGAGTACCAACAATCTTAATAAACCCGCCCCCACCCAACAAGAGATTCACGATCGCGCTTTTAACCTGTAGGGGCGGG
>NZ_JAHRFA010000132.1:0-12121 GCF_020883045.1 Microcoleus sp. CAWBG58
TTTTTTGGGATTGACTAATCCCTGACATTTGTTGTAAAATAGATTCTAGAATATTCATCAGGCATTTTTTTAAGTTCGTGTGTTTTTTGAGCTTAACGTAAAAAGTGCCTTTTTTTTGCATTTTCGATGAAAATTCCAGAGACTTTTTGTCTCTGCTCGCTTGTGCATCCCTGTTCCAAAACTGTCCGGAGTATTGCACTCGCAACTTTTATAAAAAATAGATTCAATAAAGTCGATCGATATTTTAAACAATAATTTATCACCAAGCGAAAAATTTCAGACATCAACTAATCAGTCCCATTTGTAGGGTGCGTCAGCCACTTCTACCTCCCCATGATATAGAGGAGACGGCTTGGCCTTAGTGCCTACCCGATTAATTGTAGGGACTAAGGCCAAGCCGTCTCGTAATTTCGGCAACTAACTAATAATTCCGATGCTACCGGATTTGATATCATTACGCACTGGACGGACAGCAGCTTCAAAGGTCGCGTTGAATCCTGAAAAGGCTGCATGGTGGTCAGAAAGGGCAAAAACACCTGTCTAGACAGCGAATTCGAGATCGATCGAGACAAATTCACCAATCACGATCGCGGGCGTGACCCAGAAACCGACGCCCACGTCTGGGGAGCCCAGGCCGGCCCCTTTGAATTTACCCGCTGGGCTAGCTTTGCCGATGAAATTCAGGTTTAATAGAAAAAAATCGAGTTGGGATTTGGGAAACAACCCAGTTGATTTAAGGTTCAGAATGCACCAATACCTGGTACATTAACCCAGTGTTAGCAACCAAGATTCACCGTTGTTTTGTCAGGAACTCAGGGCTAAGTGCCACGCTCGCTTGTAAGAAATTGCAAGCTGTTCTGACCAGACCCCTTGATGGCGAGGAGATGTTATTTAGGTCACGACACCGGCGAATGCGACGCCAGTTTTGGGCTCTGTCATCTGCGATTAAACAGTTTGAAAGTCACGCTCAACAGTGTCGCAGGTCTAACAAGCCTTTATAACCAGGTCTGCACGAACATTACCCCGCAAGGGAGACTAAGGCAATTATGCCTCTTTCATGGAGGGGCAACCATACCCCTCCAACCCCGCAAGGGGATTGACGGGGACTCTCATTCCCCCGCGTCGTTTTCCTCTCAGGTCTAAAGACTCTGAGTTTCCCACTTACCGAATATTTTTTATGAAAGTCCTGGTTATTGGTGGCGATGGCTATTGCGGTTGGGCAACCGCACTTTACCTTTCAAACAAAGGTCACGAAGTTGGCATCCTCGACAGCTTTGTACGGCGGCACTGGGATCTGGAACTGTGCAGCGACACCCTCACTCCCATTGCACCGATTCAGCAACGACTCCAGCGGTGGCAAGATTTAACGGGCAAGTCGATCGACCTGTTCGTCGGTGACATCACCAACTATGATTTTCTCAGCAAAAGTATGAGAAAATTTGCACCGGATGCTGTAGTCCATTTCGGCGAACAGCGTTCGGCACCTTTTTCAATGATCGATCGCGAACACGCAGTCCTCACCCAAGTCAATAATGTAGTTGGGACACTAAATCTGCTGTACGCCATTCGCGAAGATTTCCCCGACTGTCACCTAGTCAAATTGGGAACAATGGGCGAATATGGCACCCCGAATATCGACATCGAAGAAGGCTATCTCACGATCGAACACAACGGCCGCAAAGATACACTACCCTATCCCAAACAGCCTGGAAGTTTTTATCACTTAAGCAAAGTCCACGATTCCCACAATATCCATTTTGCCTGCAAAACCTGGGGTTTAAGAGCCACTGACTTAAACCAGGGCGTCGTCTATGGCGTACTCACCGAAGAAACAGGCATGGACGAACTGTTGATCAACCGTTTAGACTACGACGGAGTATTCGGCACAGCATTGAACAGATTTTGCATTCAAGCTGCGATCGGGCATCCTTTGACAGTTTATGGAACTGGCGGACAAACCCGCACCTTCCTGGACATTCGGGATACCGTAAGATGCGTCGAATTGGCGATCGCCAACCCCGCCGAAGCTGGACAATTCCGAGTCTTCAACCAATTCACCGAACAATTCAGCGTCGGCGACTTGGCCGGATTGGTGCAAAAAGCAGGTATTGCAATGGGATTAAAGGTGGAAATCAATCACCTAGAAAATCCCAGAGTTGAAAAAGAAGAACACTATTTTAATGCCAAAAATACCAGTCTCTTAGACCTCGGCTTGCAACCGCACTTACTATCAGATTCGCTGCTCGATTCTCTGCTGAATTTTGCCACAAAATATCAGCATCGTGTCGATAAAAATCAGATTTTACCCAAGGTTTCTTGGCGGTAATCTCTGGGTTTTATTTGCCGGGATAGGGATTTTTTTGACGAACCGCGAAGGCGCTAAGGTCACGAAGTAAGATGAAAGATAAGAAAGGGAAAATGGCATTGCTGATTTGGAGTATGATTTTCCTCCGAAAGGTAGGGGCAATTCATGAATTGCCCGCAATCTATTCAGTAGGGGCAATTCATGAATTGCCCCTACAGAATGAATTGCCCCTACAGAATCCGTACTGAATAAATTTCACTATATCTTTCAATCTCTTTCTCTGTGTCCTCTGTGTCCTCTGCGGTTAATAAAAAAAGGCATCGGGTCTTGACTACTAAATTGTTTGGCAATGAATACCGTAAAAAGTCGAATTCTCATCCTGTTGCTTTTAGTTGTTTTACCGGGATTTTCAGCTAGTGCAGTTTGTGCTTATTATTTAGTACCAGAATGGGCTACACTAACGGCGAGTTATCAAAATTATCGCCGAGTTAGTGAATCCCCATCTGCCACCGCAACCCAAATTTCAATTGCCAGAACCGCCCAGGAAATTCACCGAATCAACTGCTTGGCTGAAGGTGTGGGATTGCTTTTAGGTGGGATAATTTTCTCAATGGGAATTCACGGAATTTGTATGTTACCCCCAAAAACTATCGATGGGAATTAGTTGTGGTAAAACTGCTGACAGAACCTTATTTAAATCAGGTAAGTAATTGGCCGAAAACTGGTCGTCATATTCTGGCACAATTTGACGAAAATACTGTTGTAGTTTATCAAGCTTACCGTCCGGCGATCGGTCTTTTTGCAGCGGAACATGGTTATTTTGGCGGTGAATTCAGCCTGAATCGCATGAGTTGGATTAAACCGAACTTTCTATGGATGATGTATCGATCGGGATGGGGGACAAAATCGGGTCAAGAAGTGACTCTGGCTGTTCGGATTTTGCGATCGGCTTTTGATGAAATTTTAGCATCCGCTGTCTATTCTAAGTTCGTTCCCGAAGTGTATGGAAGTGAAAAAGTATGGCGACAAGCTGTGAAAAGTTCGGATGTGCGGCTGCAATGGGACCCAGACCACCATCCCAGCGGTGCAAAACTGGAACGGCGCGCAATTCAACTCGGTTTGCGTGGCAATGTTTTAGCTAGTTACGCACGAGAATGGATTGTTGATATCGAGGATATTTCCGCATTCGTACACCAACAGCGCCAAGGATCTCACCTGGAATTACTCACTCCCTCCGAGACAGTGTACCCTGTTATCGACCCCGACCTTTGCCAAAGACTGGGATTATCAATTTCCCAATAATATAAGAATAACTAAATCCTTCTTCCTTCTTCCTGAATTTCCCCCATTGGGGGGCAAGGGGGGGTTGACTTCTTCCTTCTTCCCTCTTCCCTCTTCCCTCTTCCCTCTTCCCTCTTCCCTCTTCCCTCTTCCCTCTTCCTTCTTCCTTCTTCCTTCTTCCTTCTTCCTTCTTTTTATGAAAATTGCTCTGTTCACTGAAACATTTTGGCCAAAAATTGATGGCATTGTCACGCGCCTAATCCACACTGTAGATCACTTGCAGCGATCGGGCGAACAAGTTCTGATATTTTCTCCAGATTACGGAATTACAGAATACAAAGGTGCCCGAGTTTACGGTGTTGAGGGTTTGCCTTTGCCGATGTACCCGGAACTGAAAATGGCACTGCCCAGTCCGGCTATAGGTCAACAATTACAGAAGTTTCAACCGGATCTTATTCATGTTGTCAATCCCGCTATTTTGGGATTGGGCGGGATATATTACGGCAAAAAGTTCAATATTCCAATTTTGGCTTCTTACCACACCCATTTACCGAAATATTTACACCATTACGGTTTTGGAATGCTCGAACCATTGCTGTGGGAATTGCTCAAAGGGGCGCACAATCAAGCTGAATTAAATCTGTGCACTTCTACAGCAATGGTGGATGAGTTGAGAACTCATGGCATTGAGCGAGTAGACTTATGGCAGCGCGGTGTAGATACGGAAATGTTTGTCCCCGAATTGAAGAGTCGAGAAATGCGATCGCGCCTTTCTGAAAATAACCCAGATAGCCCCTTACTCCTCTACGTCGGCCGCCTCGGTGCCGAAAAAGAAATCGAATCCATCAAACCAGTCCTCGCCGCCATTCCCGGCGCCCGCCTCGCCCTAGTGGGAGACGGCCCGCACCGCCAAACCCTCGAACAATATTTTGCCGGCACCCCCACAAATTTTGTTGGCTACCTCAAGGGGCAAGAATTGGCTTCTGCTTACGCATCTGCTGATGCCTTCATTTTTCCCTCCCGTACCGAAACCTTGGGCTTAGTGCTCCTCGAAGCTATGGCTGCGGGGACGCCCGTAGTGGCGGCTCGCAGTGGCGGAATTCCCGATATTGTGACAGACGGTGTTAACGGCTATTTATTTGACCCCGCCGATGAAGCCGGAGCAGTGGCTGCCACCCAGCGCCTGTTTGCGAATCCCGAAGAACGGGAAACCCTCCGCCAAAACGCTCGCTCTGAAGCCGAACGCTGGGGTTGGGCGGCGGCGACTAACCAACTACGAGGCTACTATCGATCGGTCGTATTTGCCCAGTCCATGGCCTCTGCTGCTTAAATTTCACAAGCTGTCGCGCTTTTAAACCCTACATTCGGCACCTTATGGTGTCACACAGTATAATTACTCAGAAAAATCGCTTTTTCAAGTGATAAATTATGCTTTTTTCCAATTTATATCGGCCAACATACGGTAGAAAAGTATAATTTATTACTTAATTGGTCGATAAAAATAAGTAAAAACCGATTGTGACAGTTGAGGGTGCCGAATGTAGGCCAAACATTACCAACAGCTTAGGTTCCGTCCCGAGGCAGTTTCTAGCGAGGAGGGATGTCCTCAAAGATCGATCGAACTTTTTTGGCGATCGGATCGCCGTAGCTATCCTGCTGTATTGGTAAAGTAGTTGAGTTGGTGGAATGTCTTAACAAAACACGGTAAAATATCAGAGTTGTGGACTGAAAGTTAATTTCTACCCATGTCTACCCAAAACTACCCAGTTTGTCCCTCTTCCCCAATTAATTGGTCAACAAACAATCTCAGCCTTTCTTGCCGATCGGGGATAGCTTTGAGTTTCTCTTTCTGTCCTTCATACCCCCTAAACGCAATAACCGCCTTGTCTGTTGGTTCCGCAAGTCGTTTGAGAGCGCCGTATGTGTGTGCTTGAAAAGGCATTAACACCACCTGCATATGTAGGTAGGTTAATCCACTTGTACCAAACATTGAAAGGTCGAATCAATGCTTTTAAGTTTCCGAAGCGCATTAATCCCGAACAACAAGCAAATTACAGCTTTCAAAAAAGCATCAGGCGTTGCCAGACACAGTTACAACTGGGGGAACGCCCTGATTCAAGATTTGCTCAAACAACGCGAATTCGACAAAACACTCAAAATACCATCAGCCATTGACTTGCACAAACGGTTGGTTGCCGAAGTAAAATCAGTAAATAACTGGTACTATGAAACCAATAAAAATGTCCCACAAAAAGCATTAGGAGACTTGTGTCAAGCCTGGGAAAGGTGTTTCAAAAAAACATCAAAGCAACCGAGATTCAAGAAAAAGGGACAAAAAGATTCCTTTTACCTAGAATCAGGAACCAAAGCAAAGCCAGGAATTAATAACGATGGCAAGCGAGTCAAATTGCCATCGATCGGATGGGTAAAACTTGCCGAACCATTGCCGCTGACAGCAGTTCACAATTGCGTAATTAGTCGCACCGCCAATAGGTGGTTTATTGCCATCAAATACGAAGTTGAATTGCCAGAAGTTGCAACAAGTCGTCCGGTTGTTGGTGTTGATATCGGGATTAAAGAACTTGCTGTCTGCTCCGACGGCAAAGTCTTTGCGAATCCCAAAGCTTACCGACGGATGAGCAAAAATATCAAGCGAAAACAGCGGGACGTAAGTCGTAAAGTCAAAGGCTCTATTAATCGTGCTAAATCGATCGAGAAACTGAGCAAACTCTATGCTAAAGTAGCAAATATCCGAAAAGACGCCATACACAAGCTGACTAATTATCTTGCCAAAAACCACAGCGAGATTAAGATTGAGGACTTGAATATTAAAGCGTTTTTGAAGAATCACAAATTAGCCGGAGCGATTTCTGATTGTGGGATGTACGAATTTAAGCGGCAATTAGAATACAAAACGATTAAGTTTTTATCTAAACTAACAGTCGTAGATAGATTATTTCCTAGTTCGCAGATTTGCTCCCACTGTATCAAACATCGACAGAAAATGCCCTTAAAGAATCGTGTCTACGTCTGTCCTGATTGCGGCAATGTTCAAGACAGAGAGTTAAATGCGGCGAGAAACATAGAACGTTGGTTTGATGGAATTTTTATTCCAGAACGTTCGGATATGGCGGTGAGTTCCACCGCGTCAGCCTGCGGAGTAGACAAACCCGACAATAGCCATGTTGTCGCTACTGTGAAACAGGAAGTTAACACCAAAATTACTCATCTCCAGTTAAGTCTAGATTTGGGTAGCTCTGGGTAATTTTTTCAGAACGGAAAGATGAACTGCATACCCTTTTAAACAAGCGTTGAAGCATCAACCATCTATGGATATGTCGATCGTTGGTGACGTTGGTGTAGATACACAAATGTGGAGACATCCACATTTCAATAGCGCTTTTAACATTGTGTTAAAGGCTTTGAGAGATACCTCCGCATCCAGGGTGGACTTCAACAGTTGACAGTTGACAGTTGACAGTTGACAGTTTGAGAGCGGCCTCTACCCTTAAGTCCGAGGATTGGAGTAATGAATAGTCCGATCGTAATTTCTCCCGATCGGGCGGGCGGGCTTTCAACCAATTCTTTCTGGTAAGCTCCCCAGGCTGTGCTATACACAGTAGAGGTTGATTAGCAGCTTGTGGCGGGTGAAATGTATCTGTTGCGTTTACCATTAAACCATGAGTAGCTTTGGAATGCTTCGCGGGTGGGGAGAGTAGCGCCCTCCAACAGACAAAATACCGGTCGCCGATCGCGCTAAAACATTTACACCGCGCAGCAGCCGAGCACAGAGTGTCAAATCTACATTGCCCGCGATCGACAGCCTGCTACCTAATTTTCAGACTGGCAGGGTTCACAAGTCAAGTTCAACTTTAACTGGCGAACCCTCATCAGTATCCAGGTTGTAACAAAAAAAGATCGAGGATCTGTAACAAGCAAGCTGAACTTTCATCCGCCAAACAATGAACCCATTATTCCTCAAAGCGACAATCGAATGCTGAGTTGAAAAGCAAACAACTTAAACAGTTTGCACCGAAGCATCTAGCACCGATCGACCAGGCGGTCAATCTACCCCTCTGAGCAAGCAGTTAATCATGACATTCTCCAATGCTGGTAGCGTTCTGGCTACACTGACTCAAGTCAATTTTATGGGGGCATTGACCTCCCGTGTTAAGAGCTTGCCAGTTACTGAATTAGTGTGCCTGCTGGACTTTGTAACGGCTGAATTTCAGCAATTTATCCGGGCAATGGACCTGATTAACAATGAAGCACTCGAAACTCTCTTAGAGCAACTGTTAGATGCCTTCACTGTCAAAATTGGTCAAATTTTGCAAGCAGACCGGACAACAATTTTTTTGGTAGATGCCAACAAAAATCAACTGTGGCACAAAACAGTCGATGGACTCACGGGCGAAGATATAGAAATTCGCTTGCCGATGGATGCAGGCATTTTAGGCTACGTAGCAACTACTGGAAAATCGCTCAATGTTTTGCATGGTAGAGAACACGAGCATTTTAATGTCGAAGTAGACGAACCGCCGAACTACCGGGTTGAAACCATCCTCTGTATGCCGATTTTTAGCAGCAAGAGCCAGCACGAACCCGTAGCGGTGGTGAGACTGTTAAACAAAGCTGGCAATGCCCCCTTTACCGAGGAAGACGAACAGCAGTTCCAGGCTTTTGCAGATTCGATCGGGATTATTCTCGAAAGCTGTCAATCTTTCTACGTCGTGGCCCGCAACCAGCGAGGGGTGGCCGCACTTTTGAGAGCTACCACGACGTTGGGTCAAAGTCTTGACTTGGAAACAACTTTGCGCTCTGTCATGGATCAAGCTCGGGACTTGATGCAAGCCGATCGCAGCACGCTATTTTTATTAAATCCGGAAACCAACGAACTTTGGACAAAACTCGCCAAGGCCGACGGCAAAACGATGATGGAAGTCCGCATTCCTGCTAACAAAGGAATTGCAGGCTACGTGGCTTCGACCGGTCAAACTCTAAATATTACAGATGCTTACGACGATCCCCGCTTTGACCCATCTACAGACCAGCAAACGGGATATCGCACTCGCACTGTCTTGTGTATGCCGGTGCATAACGCCAAAGGTGAACTGATTGGGGTGACTCAGCTAATTAATAAGACTCAAGGCACTTTCACAACTTCCGACGAAGAGTTTTTGCGAGCATTTAATTCCCAAGCCGGAATGGCGCTGCAAAATTCTCAACTATTTCAGAACGTGATGGTGGAAAAGCAGTATCAAAAAGATATGCTGCAAAGTCTTTCAGATGCAGTCATTTCCACCGATTTGCAGGGGCGAATTGTCACGATTAACGAAGCGGCGCTGGAATTGTTGGGCTGTCCGGTAAATCAAGATAAAAGCAAACACAATCTCGCGATCTGGGAAAATAAACTGATCGATCGCTATGTTTGGGAAGTTGTGCCGATCGATAATTTGCAATTTCGACTCGAAGACAGTCTCCTGAATGCTGCCAGACATTACGTTCCCGAACAAAGTTTAACTGTGGGACTGTTGGTGGAAACAACACTGGGTAGCGCAGCAGCAGATACAGAAGCAGAAAGTTACATTTTGGCCGTGCCCGATCGCAATGACCCCACCTTATATTACGCTTGGGGCGAAAACAGCGCCTGGACTGAGGAAGTAGCCCAGGCAGAATTAGCTAATTCCCAATCTCTATTTTCGCTGCGGAATGCTGACCTCTATCACCCTTATTGTCCCCTACCCATCTCCGGCTCTCGAATTAAAGTAATTGAACGCAGTTTGAATTTAACTGTCAACCCGCTGATCAATCCAGAAGGTGGCGCGCGCGGCGGTTTAGTGGTACTCGAAGACATCAGCCGCGAAAAGCGGATGAAAACCACAATGTCTCGCTACATGACTCCCGGAGTCGTAGATAAAATCATGGCCTTGGGCGAAGGCTCCCTGATGGTGGGCGAACGCAAAGAAGTTACTATTTTATTTTCGGACATTCGCGGCTACACCACTCTGACCGAAAATTTGGGAGCCTCGGAAGTTGTGGCCCTATTGAACCAGTATTTTGAGACGATGGTGGAGGCCGTTTTCCACTACGAAGGCACTTTAGACAAGTTTATCGGCGATGCTTTAATGGCGGTGTTCGGTGCGCCCCTGCCGCTCAATCCCCCGGAAAGTCACGGTTGGATGGCGGTGCAGTCGGCTTTAGATATGCGCCGGCGCTTGAAAGAGTTTAATGATTCTCGCCCAGGTGCCGATCCGTTTCGCTTCGGAATTGGGATTAGTTCTGGAGAGGTGGTTTCGGGAAATATTGGTTCGGAAAAGCGGATGGATTACACCGTAATCGGGGATGCGGTGAATTTGAGTTCCCGCTTGGAACAGCTTACAAAGGAGTACGGCTGCGATATAATTTTGAGCGAATTTACCTACAATTTGTGTCGCGAACGGATTTGGGTGCGAGAGTTGGACAAGGTGCGGGTTAAGGGCAAAAATCAGCCGGTCGGCATTTACGAGTTGCTGCAAATTAATTCCGAGCCCCTCGATGGGGAAACCGAAAGGTTTTTGGAACTTTACAACAACGGCCGCCATGCTTATATTGCTAGAAATTTTCAGCAAGCTATTAATTATTTTGAGGCGGCTTTAGCTATGCGACCGAGCGATCGACCTGTGGAAGTTCAGATCGAGCGATCCCTCAGCTATTTGGAAATACCCCCGCCCGACGAATGGGACGGCGTGCATACTATGACAAAAAAGTAGCATATACTATCATATCCGAGAGCCTAAATGTAAAAAGATTGGATAAAGTTTTGAGATCTTCCTTATGACAGAGTTAAGAAGTGGAAAAATGTGAAAACATGAATCGGATGCCACATTAAAGTTAGTATTTATTTTCATACCGACAATTAAATGAACTATTTATCTGTTCCGAATGCCACAAAAGCCGATCGCATTCTGGTTGTAGATGACGCACCAGATAATGTTTTGTTGGTGCAGACAATCCTGGAAGAAGAAGGTTACGAAATTAGCACGGCCGAGAACGGCTTTTCGGCCTTAAGCCAAATCGACAAGTCAACCCCCGATTTGGTATTGCTAGACGTAATGATGCCGGGAATGGACGGTTACGAAGTCACCCAGCGAATGCGACAAAATAAGGAATTGCCCTTTATCCCGATTTTGCTGATCACAGCTCACGACAGCGCCAGTGTAGTCCAGGGACTCGACATGGGCGCAGACGATTTTATCCGCAAACCCGTGGAAATGGACGAACTGCTGGCGAGGGTGCGATCGCTCTTGCGGCTCAAACACAGCGTAGACGAACGAAATTCGATCGCCCTCCAGCGCGAAGATTTTGTCTCCAGACTCGCTCACGACTTGCGGACGCCCCTCGTAGCAGCCGATCGAATGCTAACTTTAATGCAGCAGGGAGCTTTGGGAGAAATCTCGCTCCCCATGCGCGACGCTTTCGGGACAATGGTTCGCAGTAACAAAAACCTGATCGCGATGGTAAATATGCTGCTGGAAGTCTACCGCTACGAAGCAGGGCGCAAATCCCTCAGTTTCGCTCCGGTTGACTTGCGCCAGCTTATTACCGAAGTAGCCGAAGAACTCGCTCCCCTAGCCGATGCTAAAAATTTGTCGGTGAATTTAGACTTGAGTGAAAGTGCAGAAAGTGCTCCGATTGCCAAGTATCCGGGCGATCGTCTCGAGCTGCACCGCTTGCTGACAAACTTAATCGGAAATGCGATAAAATTCACCGACAGCGGCTCAATAGATGTCCGCTTAAAAGCTGCCAATTCACCTGTTTATACGAGCTTCAAAAACCAACCTCTGGCATGGGTAATTATGGAAATCCAAGACACCGGCGCTGGCATTTCTCCCGCCGAACAAACGAAGTTATTTGAAAGGTTTGGCTCGGGAACTCACAAGAAATCCAGCACAGGTTTGGGACTGCACCTCTGCCGCCAAATAGTCGAAGCTCACCGCGGCACGATCGTGGTCAAATCCGAGTTGGGTAAAGGCAGCTTGTTTACTATTCGCTTGCCTTGTTAGAGCGATAGGGAAAGCGCTTTTCCGGCAAAATTTACAATCTCAACACTGACGCACGCCCGAAATCTATTCTGTCTCATATCAAATTAGATCAATCACGAGTCAGAAAAATAGGTTCGTAGTCAGGACTTTAGTCCTTCTTTGCCTCGGACTAAAGTCCGCACTACAAACCAGTCAATCACGAGTCAGAAAAATAGGTTCGTAGTCAGGACTTTAGTCCTTCTTTGCCTCGGACTAAAGTCCGCACTACAAACCAGTCAATCACGAGTCAGAAAAATAGGTTCGCAGTCAGGACTTTAGTCCTTCTTTGGCTCGGACTAAAGTCCGCACTACAAACCAGTCAATCACGAGTCAGAAAAATAGGTTCGCAGTCAGGACTTTAGTCCTTCTTTGCCTCGGACTAAAGTCCGCACTACAAACCAGTCAATCACGAGTCAGAAAAATAGGTTCGTAGTCAGGACTTTAGTCCTTCTTTGCCTCGGACTAAAGTCCGCAC
>NZ_JAHRFA010000132.1:12221-12457 GCF_020883045.1 Microcoleus sp. CAWBG58
TACAAACCTGTTTAACACTGCATGATATCGTGCGATGTCTGGGTTTGGAATACAATCGGAAAATTATTAGGCAGATGTCATAATAATTACTTGGCAACTAAATTTACTTGAATAGACCTCTTGCGAAAGTCTCAGGCGAGCGCTAATTTGTCTTCAAAGAAAGTTCATAATTATAAATGCCAGCAATCAAATTAAATCTCAATCCGAAGCGTCTTCTTCGATTTCGATATCTCGAC
>NZ_JAHRFA010000133.1:0-12051 GCF_020883045.1 Microcoleus sp. CAWBG58
TAGAAAAGGCAGTGGATTTGATTAACAATCGACCGAGGAAATCGCTTGACTATCGAACCCCTTTTGAAGTATTCTATGGACATACATCAGACACTGTTGCACTTCAGATTTGAATTGGCGAAGTAAGTAATTTTATTGATCACACTTTTTCTCCTCCACTTCGCATTGAGGCAAGAATTGTTAAAAGTCTGTCGAGGTCTTCTGGTTTCAACTTTTGAAGTTCTCTGGCTGCAAGCTGAAGTTTGTTATCACGGACATCAACTTTTTCTGCTCCTTCACCTATTAGCCACGATATACTCACGTCAAAAATTTCAGCAAGTTTTGCCATTTCTTCGGCAGAAACGCTTCTATTCCCAGCTTCTATCTCTGAAACAGACGGTCGATGAATACCCAGAATCTTGGCTACCTGAGCCTGCGAGAGGCCAGCCATTTTACGAGCTTCACGAATGCGGTTCGCGATAATTGCTTTTTTTTTATCTGTATGACTCATATTTAAGTCTCTCCTTTATTCACGCTCTCGCAGACTATAACTGCTGATTCGCTGATGGTAAGTCGTCGATTGCCATCCTTCGAGAGAAAAATGTTTTTGTGGTTTGGAATGTTCACTTCCAGTGCAATGGCAAGCATACCAATCGCGACAGGCCAAAGCATACTGTCAAACCCCTCAAGGTCATTAAGAGGGCAGGTGGTTGCGATGATTCCGCTTCCGTCGTATCCGCTAACGCTTTGGATATCCTGAAGCACCGCTACAAGCTTTACCTCCACATCTTTTGGGTTCATAGCACGACTTTTTCTTACGTTATGTAAGAATATCTTACATAAAGATATGTGGAATGTCAAGGTGCTAGTCTTAATATTTTTAGATGATGGCGAATTTTTAAGATACGATCGCCCGAAAGGCTACACACCTTGCCAGCAACTAACTGGAGATTTGTGCGCCTTGAGTATCGATCGCGATCGCCCTGACATCAGCCTTCACCCCAAATTCCATCCAAGCCGCCGCCATTTCCCTCACAACCGCAACAGCATTAGTAACATCCGTTAAAGCCAAAAGCGTCGGCCCCGCACCGCTAATTACCATCCCACAAGCCCCTGCATTCAACGCAGCTTCTTGCACAGCTTCATATCCCCGAATCAGCGATCGCCGGTAAGGCTGGTGAATTTTGTCTTGGAGGGCGCAACGTAGCCAATTGCGATCGCCCGCAGCCAACCCCCGCACCAATAAACCCAGGTGTGCCGCATTGAAAATCGCATCAGCCCTGCTGTAATCTGTTGGCAAAACCTTGCGCGCTTCAGCAGTAGAAAGTTCAAAATCAGGAATCGCTACCACGGGCACAATATCAGGATGCCACGGAATATCGCAAATTTGCCAAAGAACCCCCCCCTGCCCCCCCTTGCTAAGGGGGGGAGTAAGAGGGGATTCTTCTCTTAGCCCCTCCTTGATAAGCACGGATTCTTCTCTTAGCCCCCCCTTAGCAAGGGGGGGTTGGGGGGGTGTATTTGTAGCAGCAAGGCGACACCCCCCCAACAAAGCAGGAACAACATTGTCAGGATGCCCTTCAAGTTCGATCGCCAACTGCATCACTTCCACCTGACTCAAAGGCTTTCCGGCTAATTCATTTGCACCTACTAACCCGCCGACAATGGCTGTTGCGGAACTTCCCAAACCTCTAGCCAGGGGCACTTGCATATCTATGTGTATGGCGACTGGTGGAAGGGATTGACGGAGGTATTCGTATAACTTGACAAAGGCTTGGTAAGCGAGATTGCTGTCGTCTGTCTTGACTTTGGCTGCTTCGGCACCCGTAACTGTAATTTTTAGTTTCTCGGTTGCTGGGGGTTCGAGGAGAGAGAATTGGAAGGAGTTGTGGAGGCTTAAAGCGGCGCCGATGCAGTCAAAACCAGGGCCGAGGTTGGCGGTTGTGGCGGGTACGGTGACAGTGACGGTGGAAGTTGCAGGCATTTTTTGACGGGGTGAATTTCGAGTGTTCAACCGCTGATGAACGCAGATGAATTTTTGGTGTTTGTGCGATCGACTATTTTAACTGATTCCTAGAACATCTTCGTAAATTTGGGCGATCGGGCATTGAAAGTCTACGCTAGCCAAGCGAACTTCTTCGCCAGCAACGTAAGGGTAAAGTTCCCAGCGCCCTTCTGCATTGCGCCGATAACATTCTACACCGATTCTTTCTTGATTGATAATTACGTATTCTTGCAAAGTTTCTATGGTGCGGTAGTCGGCAAATTTATTTCCGCGATCGAATGATGCTGTTGTTGGAGATAGAACTTCTACGATTAAGCGCGGGTGGCGTTTGAAATATTCAAGGCTTCTATCTCTTTCGTCGCAAGTCACCATGATGTCTGGATAGTAAAACACGTCTGCTTGCTCAATTCTGGCTTTCATGTTTCCTATGTAAATGCGGCATCCTGTACCCCGAACGTGGTTTCTCAGCAGCGCAAATAAGTTGCCTGCAATTGTCTCATGAGAATCGCTTGCTCCCGCCATTGCGTAGATTTCTCCTTGTCTGTATTCGTGTTTGATCGGGCTAAATTTTTCCCCTTCTAAATAGTCTTCATGGGAGGCGTAGTTGTAACTTTTGCTTAAGGTCATAATTTGAAAATTTTAAAGCTGTGGTTATATTATAACCTGTTTCCCAAAACATTTATAATAGCAGCCTGTGCAGGTGTTTTATTGCATCTTGATAATCTTCTGGCTTGCCGTCTTTTTGATAAAAATCGGCGGCTTTTTGATAGTCGGCGATCGCGCCCGGTTTGTCTTTTAATAAATAGCGGACTTTCGCACGGTTGTAGTAAGCATCGGCATACTTCGGGTTAATTTCAATGGCGCGATCGAAGTCGGCTTTGGCTGCTGGGTAGTCCTTGAGATAGCGGCCGTGAATGATGCCGCGTTTGTTATAAGCTTTGGCGTAGTTGGGGTTGATGGCAATAGCTGCGGTGTAATCTGCGATCGCCCCTGGGATGTCTCCCGCCTCTGACTTGGCTAAAGCAGTGTTAAATAAGTCTTCTGCCGAATTTTGAACGATGAGTATTGGTGAATTTTGAGTAGAAATGGCAGGGGATATGCCGCCAAAAACGGTAAAAAATCCGCAAAGTGCGATCGCTCTGTAAAATAGTTTCATAAAATTAATAGGGGATGCGGGAAACGAGCGCGGCTTTAGCCCTTTCTAGGAAAACGACGCGGGGGACTTCAGTCCCCGTCAGTCTTAAAATGCGTAACTGTAGCCATCTTTTCTGTGAACTATTTTGCAGTATTTATGGCTAATCCCTTGCACCAATTCTGATGCTAAGATATTGAACGAACCCGTCGATCTAACTGCAACCCGACCAACATATTCACCTATTTTCTTGCCACTGGTGACGATTGCTTTTACGATGTCGCCCGTTTGAAAACCTTTAACAAACTTATTTCTCGGAACGTACCGAGAGGGAAAGCCAAACTTGTCTGTGCGACACATTTGACGAGTCCCGTGTCCAGTCGCCTTGATTAGCAGTGGTTTATTTGTTAATACCTCTAGCGATTCAATTTGACCGATCGCCCGTGCAGCATCAAGCCAATGAGTTTTAGGTAATTGTAGTCGAGTACGATTGAACTTAGTCAGTCCCCCCGAACCAGTCAAAACAGGCAACCTCGTTTCTCTCAGTCGAGAGAACAGCGCCCATCGGGTCGAATTTACGGCAGCAGCGTCTTTAAGTGGACGTTTGGCCTGTGCAAGAATCTGTTTCAAAATGTCAGGTTTTTTGGCTAAGAATTGCTCAATATTTTGAACACCTTTCTTGTGGTTGCATTTCTCGCAAGCAAGGCAGAGATTAGAAATTCGATTGCTTCCGCCTTTGGCTTTTGGATGAATGTGTTCAACTTGTAAAGGTACATTTTCAAGGTCGCAGTAAGCGCATTTCCTGTTCCATTTGTCAAGCAAATATTGCCGAACTTCGTAGCCTTGTAGTTCGCCTTGCTGGTATTCAATGCCTGAGATTTCAGGATTTTGTAATTGTTGCAGGTCAAATCTGACCAGCTCTTGAAAGATTAAACCGATAGGTGCAAGCCTGCGTAATTTATCGACCCAAGTCAGGGTTGTTTCTACACGGTGCTGCAAGGATGGCGCTAACCAACCTTTTTTGCGGGTACGGTTGAAGAACCTTGCTTGACGGTAACGAGTATGGCGATTTCGCCTTCCTCGACGCAGTGAGCGACGAGATTCAAGACTTGCTTTAATAGTTTGACCTCGATGGGTTAACTCTGCACCAAAAATCACTTTTTCACCCTGCAATAATGCGATGCCTGTAATTTTTGAACCTGGATCTAATTTGAGAGCGATCGATTTGACGGTTGCTGTTACTGCTTTTTTGAGAATAATGGTGAAAGGGAATCTTCTGAAGATTGCTGCTTTACCAGCAGTTAATAACTTACGAGCCATTGATGGCTTGCAAGGTGTGAGCGGTTTCTTGTTTGTATCAAGTACGAAAATAAAATTGGACATTGTTGTGTCCCTCCACTTGCGTGTAATGTTAGCTTCGCCAATGTTATAAGAGCTTGTTAGATCTGCAACACTGCCTCAGTGACTTTAAGACTGTTTAATTGCAGATGACAGAGCAGGGAACTAGCTTCGCATTCGCCTGGTGTCGTGACTCAGATAACGTAGTCAGTTAAGACTTAGGCTGGTCAGCACAGCTTGCAATTTGTTACAAGCTCAGTCTCTTTAGATCTGAGTTACTGACAAATAATCTAGGCAAAAATCCGAGCGACTGAACAACTAAAACCAGGTAACAAAGGTGAAGTCAATTCATCAGCGCTCAACAGCGTAGCAACTAATCTTAAACTTGCTTGTTCCCTGCGATAAACTTCAATTTGCTGCAACCGCCAATTCACAATCCAGTATTCCTGTACTCCACGCACTGAATAGAGTCGGAGTTTCAAATCTCGATCGCGTCTTTCATTCTCTGCGCCGGCAGATAACACTTCAACAATTAACTCAGGTGAGCCGGTTAAATGTCCGGCTTCATCTAGCAAAATAGCCAAGCTTTCATTGCTTGCCCAAACTAGATCGGGAATTACGTTATTGGCATCGGTGAAAATAAGACCTGGATTGATTCCTGCTTGTCCTAAATTAGTCTCTCGCGACCAAGTATTAAGTTCTTGGTAGAGGTTGCCTATAGCTTGTTGATGACCCCAATGCGGTGCTCTAGTCACAAATAACTCTCCATCAATAATTTCGTAACGATCGCCGTTATCGGGCAATAGTTCTAAATCGGCGGTAGTCCAGCGTACTTTATCAGATATTGTCTGGCTCATACAAACACTCTTAATAGGTGGTACAAACATTATAAACTGGTTTGTAGTAAGGACTTCAGTCCTCCCAGGTTCGTAGTAAGGACTTCAGTCCTCCCAGGTTCGTAGTAAGGACTTCAGTCCTCCCAGGTTTGTAGTAAGGACTTCAGTCCTCCCAGGTTCGTAGTAAGGACTTCAGTCCTCTCTCAATTTTTTAGTCAATTAGGACTAAAGTCCTTACTACGAACAATAAAACCGATCGCAATTAAGCAAAAATAATATTACTTAAGAACAGTTTTAGAAGCAATGCGAGTTTTCTTGCGATCGGCTTCACTCAATTGTTCACCCGACTGCAAACGAGTAGCAGAGGTTTGCAGGACAGTTGCGGCACTTTTATCGCCCATTTGCAGAGCAGTTTTAGCTGCCGTTTGTAGCATGGTGGCAGCACCCGCGCGATCGCCCTGTTGCAGTCTAGTTTCTGCGAGTTGAGTTTGGCGGTACTTAGCCAAAGCTAAAATGTGCTGCTGTACCATCGGGTTAAGTGCAGGCTGATAAACTTTTAGGACATTAGCCGAAACTGCAACAGGATCGGAAAGCAAACCTTCACCGACTGTCGGATCGTCATAGCGAATTTGTAATTGCCCGATCGCCTGCGTACCTTCCGACAACTGTCCAATATAAATATTAGCCAAAACTACTCGCTCTACATCCTTCATTAAATCTCCCAAACGCACCATAAAACGATCGCCCTCTTGCTGCACCGGTAATTCGATCGTATCGGGAGCAACTTGCGCGATCGGTTTTAGTTCGGCTAACCGCACTTTTGGCATCAGCGAAAATAGCAAATAAGCATTAGTCAAACCTACACCTTGGATGCGAGTAAACAGCTTGCCAAACTCATCAACCGCATCTTCGGGCCGCTGAATGTGAGCCAAAGCACCGCCGCCGGCATCAGCAATCTTTTCCAAAATATCCTGGTTCCAGTTATCCCCAAATCCTAGAGAATTTAAAGTCATGTTGTACTCAGCGGCCAGTTTCGCCAACTTCAAACAGCGGTTGTTGTCGCCGTGTTCGTTTTCGCCGTCAGTCAGCAGAAACGCCTGAGATATTGCTTCTTTTTTGCCTTTCCCCAACTCTTCAATACCTAACTTAATGCCTTCATCAATTGCTGTGCCACCGGCGGGGCGCAATTGCTCGATTTGCCGTTTAATGCTGGCAGGATCTCCCACCACTTGATTGGGGACAAGGACTTTGGCTTTGTGATCGAAAGCCACCGCACAAAAGCGATCCCCAGGTTTTAACCTGTCCAGCAACCGTCCGGCGGCTTGTTTGACGGTTTCCAAGGGGCGTCCGCCCATCGAGCCGCTGTGGTCGAGAATCAGGCACAGGTTTAAAGGTACGCTGGAGTCGATCGCGCTAGCCGTCGCCGACACTGAAACGGCTAGCTGGCGCTGGGTTGATGGCGCAGCAGCATCAAGATTGGGGTCATTTAAAGCAGGGAGCAAACTAACTTTCATAAAGGTATTCCCGCCTGGAAACCCTGCCCCCTTGTGGGCAGGGAGGAAGGCGGGGCTGGGTATAACGCCTTCCTCAAACTGTGTAGATGAAGTATAATAAGTTTATGATGCAAACGATATCTGTCTCTTGTAAGCTCAAATTCCCGTTAGAGTGACACGCAATACTTTATGTGTTTTTTGAGTCCAGACAACAACGCCAACCGTTGAATCCATGGATTCGCATCCCAGTTAAAAAAAGTAATCCTTCATGTTTTGAAGGGATGGTGGGATTGCCTTTGATCCCTGTACTTTTAGGATCTTAGACTAATATTACAAAAGTAGCTCTCCGAAGGCAGGGATGGGCGACAAGACGAAAAATCATATATTGGGCTTAGGGCAGCCATCTAAGAGATTTGATATAATAATTTTGGTTGCGACCCATCCAACTGACTAAGAGGCCACCCTTTGGGTAATTAAAGTATGTACTCGGCAGAGATTGGAGAAGACCTAGCCCGCTGACCCGCTCGTTCTGAAACACCAATGATGGTAGTAGGATGAGGCACAGGATGGACATGGTATAGGTACGACTCAGATATTTCGGTCTGCGGAAGGCGGACTGCTGGCTATGGACGCTGCGTAAGTCCAAAATCTTGCTTGCAGGATAGAGGCAACGGCGGATGAAGTGGCAAACCCGAAAGACGAATAAGACCGTCCTTGTTAGCTGTGTTGGAAGCCCTGACTTAGCGAAGCAAGTAGTGGTACTTCACGAATAGCTCCATCAGTTTAGGCAACATTTTCGATGAAAACACCCATTAAAGCTGTGCAATCGCAATACTACGGGGAAGGCAACTCTCGGACACCGCCTCCTGATTTACCTTCCCTGTTGCTGAAGGAGCGGATCGTTTATCTGGGTATGCCTCTAGTGCCTGCGGTAACAGAACTCATTATCGCTGAACTGTTGTTCTTGCAGTACGAAGACCCGGATAAGCCGATCAAAATCTACATCAACTCGACCGGCACTTCTGGTTACAGCGGCGAACCCGTCGGCTTTGAAACGGAAGCTTTTGCTATCTGCGACACGATCAGGTATATTAAGCCGCCCGTGCAGACTATTTGTCTCGGTTCGGCAATGGGCATGGCTGCGATGCTGTTAGCGGCTGGTACAAAGGGCTTTCGGGCGAGTTTGCCGCACGCTTCGATTGTATTGCACCAACCCAAGGCTTACACGCGAGGTCAAGCCAGCGACATTCAAATTCGGGCGAAGGAAGTGCTGGCAAATAAGGCGACGATGCTCGATATTTTGGCAAGCTGTACTGGCCAACCGATCGACAAAATTGCTAAAGATATGGATCGGTTGCTGTACATGACGCCTCAGGAGGCTAAAGAATACGGTTTGATCGATCGGGTTCTTGAAAGTTCCGAAGAATTGCCGAAACCCGTTGCTGCGGGAGTTATCTAACTCGGTTATTAGTTATTGGTTATTGGTTATTAGTTATTGGTTATTGGTTATTATCACCAAAAACTCCAAACCAAGAAATAACTAATAACAAGTAACTAATAACAAGTAACTAATAACAAGTAACCAATGCCCAATGCCCAATGCCCAATGCCCTCTTTGGCCGATTAACAACTAAACGGAGTTCCGAATTATGCCTATAGGTGTGCCAAAAGTTCCCTACAAAATGCCGGGTGGTTATGATACTCAGTGGATTAATATCTACGATCGCCTTTACCGGGAACGGATTATTTTCTTGGGTAAGGACATCGACGATGAAATTGCCAATCAAATCATCGCGGTGATGCTGTATCTCGATTCGGAAGATTCGGGCAAAGATATTATTTTGTACATCAATTCCCCCGGCGGGATGGTGTCGGCAGGCATGGCTATTTTTGATACCATGCAGCACATTAAATCCGACGTGGTGACGATTTGTGTGGGCTTGGCTGCTTCGATGGGTTCTTTCCTGTTGGCTGCCGGTACGAAGGGCAAACGGTTGGCTTTGCCTCACTCGCGGATTATGATTCACCAGCCTTCTGGGGGCACGCGGGGACAAGCAACGGATATTCAGATTGAGGCTAGGGAGATTCTGCGACTGCGCCACCAACTCAACGGTATCTATGCTAGCAATACCGGGCAGCCGATCGAGAAAATTGAGAAAGACATGGATCGGGACTATTTCATGTCTGCCGAGGAAGCCAAACAATACGGCTTGATCGACAAAGTGGTAGAAGATCGTCCGTAAGTTATTTTTTCGGCTTCAGTAGTGCGGACAACCCTCGCACTACCCTAGTTCGCAGTAAATTTTGGCAGAATCTTTACATTTAAGGATTCTGCCATATTTAATGGTATTATAAAACTTGATTCATGGTAAATGGATATTGCAGATTATTACCGACAGTTAGGGCTAAGATCTGGTGCGAGTTTATCGCAAGTTAAGGCCTCTTATCGAAAGTTAGCCAGACAGTATCACCCCGATGTGAATCCGGGAAACGAACAGGCTAAGAATAAGTTTATTACTATTACTGAGGCTTATAAGTTCCTGGTGAATATTGCCCCCGCCGATGTTGCGGAGTCGAAAGTTGCCAATTCAACTGTGCCACCTCCTCCGACACCGCCAGCAGAGGCGGTGAAAGCTCAACCCCAACAAGTTAAGGTGAGTCGGAAACAAGAACCCGCTGAAGAACGGCCGGATCTGTCTCCGGCGGAAGAAAAGTTAAAAAAAGATGCTTATTTTGAACTGCAACAGTTGCTGAAATATCAGAGGTTTCCGCGGGCGATCGCCCTAATTGAGGGTTTGGCCCAGCGGATGCCCGAAGATCGGGAGGTGCGACAGTGGCAGGCGATCGCCTATCAGCGCTGGGGACGGCATTTGATCGGAGAAAAGCAGGTTGACAAAGCGAGAATTTATTTGAAAAAGGCGGTGAAAACTGACCCTCACAATCGGGCTTTGTGGGCGGAAGTTGAGCGGGATTTTCGCAGGTTGGAAGAGATTTATTGATTGGGAATTGGGCAAACAGGGAATTGGGCAAACAGGGAATTGGGCATCGGGAATTGGGAAGAAGGCCAAACAGGGCATTGGGCAAGGAATCGAAAGACTATATTGTGTTCTATCAACTTGTAGGGTGCGTCATATCATGTCTGCTCGATTATCATAAAAAACAGTTTGTAGTGCGGACTTAAGTCCGCAAAAAGCTGCGGACTTAAGTCCGCACTACGAACCTTGTGAGATGTTCGATGAAATTTGCAGATTGTAGCTCGGGACGAACCTTACTATTTTTTACGATCGGCAATTCCGCTCTGATATCATAGAATTATTGAGTTGAGAAACCAGAGATGATTGCCACACCATCCACCGAACCAACACTGACAAATGTAATCGAAAAATTAGACCACCTATCAACCCGTGTTGACCACCTAGCGACTGATGTCGAGAAGTTCAACGATCGCTTTTCCAACTACCAGCAAGCGACTCAATGGGTTGTGCAGCTTGCTTTTACTTTGATTGCTAGTGCTACTATCACGGTGATTATTACTTCGGTTCTGCGCCGGCAATCAAAAGCTCTATATTTTTGAGTTTTTCTAAAATAACTTGGGTATTTTCTGGTCGGTTTTCGGGTAGCGGTTCCATCAATTGGTCGATCAACTCTACGAATGACTGGTCAACACCTACAGCCTGGTTTCTCCAATTAATCTTACCAGTTGTAGGATTTACGGGAAAGTCGATCGGCGGTAAACCGGTCAATAAATGCACAAAAGTACGCCCCAGGGCAAAAAAGTCCGTTAGCGAAGCCCTCGAAGAGGATCGCACTTCTGGTTTACCTGCAATTTGTTCGGGCGCGGAGTATCCAGCAGAACCTACAGGCGTCGTATCAATCCCCGCTTCTGTTGCAGCCCCAAAGTCAATTAATCGCAATTTCCCATCCGCTGCAAGCATCAGGTTGGATGGCTTAATATCCCGATGTACTAAATGATATTTGTGAATTGCCTCCAAAATATAGAGCATTTGTTGCAGCCAATCAACAGCTAATGTTTGAGAAATGTACTGATGTTTAGTTAGAAATTCTGCCAAGTTTTCGCCAATAATTTTTTCCATCGCCAAACAAGACAATTTTTGGGAGTTATGGGGGATTGTGATTTGGAAATAACCGTCTGGTTCGACTTGGGGAACTCTTCCCTTTCCTCCTAGCCAAATTAATGCCCGCGCTTCTTGTTGAAACAAACGAAGTAAATCGGGATTGTGTGTGTGTTTCAAGACTTTTAAAACTTTGACAGTTCCCCATTCGTTTTCCCCGGTTCCCCAATCTTGGACTTCAAAGATGTCTGTGGGGCGTGCGGGATTGGGCGATCGCACTGGCTTGATGATACGATAGCGATCGGCAATTAGTAAAGCCGTGCCACAAGCCTGACAATTTTGAGTAGCAGCAGTATTTTCCCGTTGTTCGCATTGAGGATTGATGCAGTAAATCATCTGTCTTGATGCGTCCTGGACTGACGGATTTAACGGATTGATTCAATTATTAGCGCGAAACCCAGTAGTTCTGACCTTACTACTGGGTTTCTATTACCGGCCATTTTACACGCTACCACATTTAAGTCAAGGATTTAAGATTAATCTCATCGCGCTCTACCGATTGAGCTACTCCCCAGTGTTTGGTTGGGGAGGCTGGAATTGAACCAGCAACCTCGATGACGTAGTTCTGACATTCGTTTTGGCGATCGGCGGTGAATGCTGAGTTTAGAGTGATAACTTGCTATTGAGTTTGTACGTAACGCTGCCTCTGCCAATTGGGCTACCCTCTAGGTTAGGTAGAAGGGACAGGACTCGAACCTGCACTGTCACAGTTGTACGGTTTAAATTAAAGTTTGAGATTGAGCTTGTACTCTGTTTATATCTTAAACCATAACTATCAAAAAAGCAAGCAATTAGCGGAAAATAAATTGAAAAATTCTCTCTCCTACTCTCTGTTCTTCAACTTCAGAATTATTAGCTTCTTCGCGGGAAAACATCACAGCTTTCTGCAATATTTCCACCCTTTGCAGCAACTCATTGATCCGCTGCGCTGGTAAAGCTCCAGAAAACTTGACAGTGCGCCAGTAGCCGATCGTAATATCTTCGTAATAAACATCGACTTGAGCCGGATGGCAGGGGGAACGCATCTTATTGAAGACTGTTCGCCAGTCGTGAGTATATTTTGAGATAAATTCACCATGCTTAGAAGCTACAGAGACGCTTTATAATGAATTTTGTAAGAAAACAGTCATTGATT
>NZ_JAHRFA010000134.1:0-11491 GCF_020883045.1 Microcoleus sp. CAWBG58
AAATCTGATGAGATTGGAGCCTTTCCCAATGAAACCAGTTGTCTCACAGTTTTTTGCCTCGTCGTAGAGCGAGATCATGCCAAACATGACCGTGGAACACCCCGCGAATAATTCATGACACTAACAAAAAATTGGAAGACTGGTATTATTTGCGACCAGTCAACAAATAAGTAACCATGTATCCCTTGCCCTTAACTTGAATCGCCCCTCGCTTCTGAAAAGTGTATTTATCCTTTAATATTTCATAGGTTTCGGCGGTGACTTGAATGCAGCCGGTAATCCCGTGGGATTCCATGCGCGAAGCAATATTTACTGTGTCGCCCCAAAGATCGTAAATAAACTTTTTTAAGCCGATGACGCCGGCAACTACAGGGCCGCTGCTAATTCCGATCCGAATGCTGAATGGTTCGGAATGATTTAAGCTCAGAAACCGGATTTCTTGTAGCATATCGATCGCCATATTCGCCACCGCCTCGGCATGATCCTCTCGCGGCGTAGGTAAACCGCCGACAACCATGTAAGCATCACCAATAGTCTTAATTTTTTCCAAACCGTGGCGATCGGCTAAATGATCAAAAGCTGAAAAAATATCATTGAGCACTTTCACTACCGCAGTCGCTGAAATTCTCGACGAAAGCTCTGTAAAGCCGACTATGTCGGCAAACATCACCGTTACTTCCCCAAAACTTTCGGCGATATTATGTTCATTGTCCTTCAAACGCAGGACGATCGCCGCCGGCAAAACATTCAGCAACAGTTGCTCGGATTTGGCTTGTTCCAATTCCAACTGTTGGTAAGCAGCCTGCAACTGTTCGGTTTGGAGAATTCTTTCTCGGGCTAGCTTTTCGATTTGGGCGGTGCGACTCAACGCTGTCAGCATATATGTCACCGGCAGCAGAGTCCACAACATCCCCATACTCAGAGTTCCCCAAGAACGCCAGTGCTTGCGAGTCTTCCGAATTTCCGGCGTTGCAGACACGTATAAAGACCACTGGCTGCCGCTAATTTTCAGCACCCTTTGGCAAGCTGCATACTGCGGGCCCGGATTGTCCAGAATCGGGCAGTTTGACCTTTGAGTTACTTTCGCAGCGGCCGATGCGGTGAACACTTGTTGGGTGGAGGATTGGAACAAAGCCCCAAATTGCGGAATTTGCCCGTCAGCAGCCCGATTTTGGAGTGCGGGGTCGCCCGTTGGCGGTAACAACGGCAGTGCTTCTGGCTTGTCTGGAGGCTCGCTGGCGAGATAAATGGTGAGGTAGTCGGTATTGCGTCCTTTTAAAGAGGTTTGGAAAATATCTTTGCCTTGAAATACACCCAGAACAAATCCTTGCAGCAGTTGGCGGCGGGATTCCAGGGCAGTCGGTTTAGTGCTGTTTTCGTAAATCGGAACTATTACCAAAAGACCCACTTCCGGCGAATTGCGCTGAATTAGACCGTCGTAGCTGGTGACAATCATTTCTCCAGTGTCGCGCGCGCGATCGATCGCGGCGCGAATTTCTGGGTGGGAGGTGAGGTCAAATCCCAATGCTGTCTCGTTTCCCGCCGTTGGTTCGACGTAGAAAGCTGGGAAATATTCCGAACGCTGGCCGGCCTTGCGGAGTTCTCCCTGGGGCCCGCGCTCTGTAATCTCGAAGGTGGAGTCAGTTTCGGTTCTGGCTTGGGCTTCGTATTTGGCGCGCTGGGAATTGGGAACGCGGGGGGCCCAAGCCAGCAGTTGCAGGCTGGGGTGAACGGATAGGGGACGGCCGACAAACCGAGCAAAAGAAGAACGTTCGACGGCGCTAAACGCTTTCATGTAGTCGCTGAGGGCGAGAACTGCGTCTAAGTCCGAGTTGAGTTGGCGTTCAATGCCGATCGAAATATCGTCGATGCGGCGGTGCATTTCGTAGTCGTGGCGCCTGTCTTCCCAGTCCCAAACCAAGGCAAATGCCAGCGCCGAGAATCCGACACCCAAAACAAGTGTCAACCCGGCTGGAATGTAGCGAGACCAGGATAAAGGTAGTTTTTTCAGCATAATTGCCTAGCGAATAAGGGCAGCAGATGAGCACACCGCGCAAGTGAGATTAATTTCGGCGTCTCAGTGCCGTTAATTCAAAACCTGATAACTCAAGCACCGACGGCAATTGGGCATTAAAAGTTAGATATTTAAACTTTTAGCTAAATTTCCATCCTTCACACCGGAATTTCAATCCAGAATTCTGCTCCTTGTCCGGGCGCTGAGATGCACCGCAGATTTCCCTTATGTTTTTCTACCACAATCTGATGGCTGATGGACAATCCCAAACCTGTTCCAGACCCAACCGGTTTCGTGGTAAAAAAGGGGTCAAACAGGCGCTTGCAAACGTCTTCGGTCATTCCAGGGCCGCTGTCGGCGATGCAAATAACCACGCGATCGCACTCGCCGACATTGCTTTTACTATTGTTCAACCCAGCTTTTTTCATTTCAGTACGAATCACGATCGTCCGGGGTTGTTTGCGGTTTTCCACAGCGTCAATTGCATTGCTGATAATATTGAAAAAAACCTGATTTAACTGCCCCGCACAACAGTGAATTTTCGATATATTTCCGTAGTCTTTAATGATTTCAATTCGTTTTTCTTTTGTGTCGTGGTGCAATCGATGCTGCACAATTAACAGCGTACTCTCAATTCCTTCGTGAAGGTCTGCCAACTTTATTTCTGATTGATCTAATCGCGCAAAATTCCGCAGTGACAATACAATATTACTAATTCTTTCTACTCCTACTTTCATAGAATTTAGCATTTTTGGCAAGTCTTCCTTGAGAAAATCAAACTCTATTTGCTTCAGTGTTTCGGTAATTTGCTGAGCAGGAGACGGGTAATAGTGCTGGTAGAGATTCAAAAGTTCTATTAAGTCGTTAAAATAGATGTTGGTGTGAGAAATATTGCCGTTAATAAAATTTGCAGGATTGTTGATTTCGTGGGCGATACCAGCCACCATCTGCCCGAGGCTAGACATTTTTTCTGATTGAATTAATTGGATTTGAGTATGTTGGAGTTGTTCGTAGGCTTCTTGCAATTGAGTTGCTTGTTTTCTCAATTGAGATTCCGAAGCTTGGAGTGCTGCTGCGGAAATTTTGCGGTTAGTAATATTTTCAATCATCCCTAAGTTGTAAATAGCTTTTCCTTCCCCGTCTCGGATCAAAGTAGCTGTCACATTTACCCAAACAGTTTTACCTGTAGCCGAAATATGGCGAATTTCGATTTGATAGCTCGGAATTTCTCCCCGATTGAGAGCAGCAGCAGCTTCGAGATTGTTTTGACGATCTTCGGGATGCCCAATTTCTATAAATGTTGTACTCAGCAATTCTGCTGCTGTATATCCCAGCATTTCGCAATAAGTTTTATTAACTCGTACCAACTGGCGATCGTCTAAATTGGCTAAATAGATACCGATGGGTGCATCTTCAAATATTTTGCGAAATAGTTCCTCGCTGGCCCGGACTTTAGCTTCGAGTGAAAGCCGATCGGTGATGTCTTCCAAAGTACATAAAATGCCTACGACATTGCCGTAATTGTCATGCAAAGGTATTTTATTTGCATCCATCCAGCGCTGGGTGCCGTCGGCTTGCATTTGAGGTTCAATAATGTGATATTCAGCGGTATTTTTTGCCATGATCCGGCAATCGCAATCTCGGAAAAATTTTGTTTCTTCTGGCTTCCAGGGCATATCGTAGTCCGTGAGACCGGCGATTTCAGTGGGATGATTCAAACCTGCGATTGTGGCAAAGTTTTTGTTACCTCCCAAGTAAACTGAATCTAGATCTTTCCAGGCGATTAACTGAGGGATGTTGTCGATGACCAACCACAGCATTTTTTTGGATTTTTGCAAAGCTTCCGTGCGTTCTAGGACGCGCTTTTCTAGTTCTTGATTGGCTTGTTCCAGGGCAACTTTTGACTCGCTGAGGGCGATTTCTGCTACTTTGCGATCGCTAATATCGATTGTCACCCCTTCCCAAAGTATCTCGCCGCCCGGTTGGAGTTCGGGGCGAGCAATGGCGCGAATCCATTTCAGTTTTCCCGATCGCGTAACGATCCGCCCTTCGTATTTCCAAGCTTGTAAATTTTCCCCGCAAATTGTGAGTGACTCTTGCATCGGTTGTAGGTCTTCTGGATGCACCAACGACCACATTAAACTTGAGTTTCTTTGAAGTTTTTCTGGAGTTAGTTCATAGAGTTCCGAACAGCCGGGACTGACATAAATAAATTCATTGGTGCCGTCGAGATGCTGCAAGTATTGATAAATCATTCCCGGTAGGTTGCCGGCCATTTTTTGGAATCTAGCTTCGCTTTGCCGCAGTGCTGATTCGGCAATTTTGCGATCGCTAATGTCGATCAACAAACCATCCCAAACAATGTCACCTTTTTCGTTCAATTCAGGTCTGGAAGCCCCGCTAATCCACTTGATGCGATCGCCCGGGAAAACTAATTTGCCTTCCCACCGCCAAGGCTCTAAAGTTTTAGCTGAGATGGCGACAGTTTCCTGGAAGTTTTGTGCATCCTCTGGGTGAATCATTTCGATCGCAGGAATAGCTGACTTTTGCAGTACCTCTGGTTCTAATTCGTAGAGTTCGCGACAGCCAGAACTGACGTAGGGGAATGACACAGCGCCATCGGCTGCTAGCTGAAATTGATAAATCATTCCCGGAACGTTGGCGGCTAGTTTTTGCAACCTCGCTTCGCTTTGTCGGAGTGCGGTTTCTGCTTCTACGCGATCGGTAATATCATAAAATGCCGATAAAATTGATGCTTCGCCCTTAAAATTAATCGCTCGCATCGACATCTTTGCCCAAAAAAAACTGCCATTTGCTTTCTTGAGGCAGATTTGGTCGCTGTCGCTAAAGCCGTGTTGTTTGACTAATTCTAGCAATTGATGGCGATCGGTGGCATGAGCATAAAAGTCGATCTTTTTGCTACCGATAAGCTTGTCTGAACTCAAACCGAAAGTTTCTCCGAGGGCAGAATTTGCGTACAAAATTGCGCTGTCTGAACGGCGCGTAATGATCGTAGGAATGGGAGTCGCAGTAGCGATCGCCCGCAATCTTTCTTCGCTTTCTTGCAGGGCTGTTTCGGCGGCGACTCTTTGGGTAATATCGTTCTGAACTCCGATAAAATGAGTGAGCTTTCCGTCGCCATCGAGGACGGGGGAAACAGTTAATTCGTTCCAAAAAGGTGTTTTATCCTTGCGGTAATTCTTGAGAATTACCTTAACTTCTGTTCCAGATCGCAAACTCCTGCGGAGTCTTTCCAATTCAGCGCCATCCGTATCGGGGCCTTGCAAAAACTGGCAGTTGTGTCCAATGACTTCTTCCCGGGTGTAGCCAGTGAGTTTCTCAAAAGCAGGATTGCAATATATAATAGGTCTGTCGAGCCTGCCAGCATCTGCGATCAGGATGCTGTTGCTCGATGCTGCGATCGCCCTTTCTAGGAGAGACAGGTGGAAAGAGTCTGTTGTCATCGGTGGCAATACACACACTCCGAGGGAGCGGACAGAAAAATAAAAATTTATCGATAGCTAGACGCATTCTTATTTTATTATCTTATTTTATTAATTTAGTTTTTTCCACCCAGCCTACAAAAAAAGCCGACAAACAAAGAATATCGGGCAATTTCAACGGCTATCTCATTTTCGAGTTCTGATTTAAGATTTTCTCTCGCCGATGACTTATGCTCTCAGGGTGGGGAACAGATCGACAGCAGTTGCATTCTTTTTTGCAACTGATATTATTTGCGATCGTCAATCATATCATGTTCGGTGGATTACCATAACAAAAACAGTTTGTAGTGCGTCCTGGTGTCCGCAAAAAGCTGCGGACTGAAGTCCGCACTACGAACAAAAACAGTTTGTAGTGCGTCCTGGTGTCCGCAAAAAGCTGCGGACTGAAGTCCGCACTACGAACAAAAACGGTTTGTAGTGCGTCCTGGTGTCCGCCACCGGAAAGCGGACTGAAGTCCGCACTACGAACAAAAACGGTTTGTAGTGCGTCCTGGTGTCCGCCACCGGAAAGCGGACTGAAGTCCGCACTACGAACAAAAACGGTTTGTAGTGCGTCCTGGTGTCCGCCACCGGAAAGCGGACTGAAGTCCGCACTACGAACAAAAATCGAAAATCGAATAATCTATCTAAATTGACAAAGTCAGGCTAGAACCCCGAGTAGTTTTGTTTACTTCAATCCTGGCTTGAAAAGCTTCTTTAAGGTGTGGCATATGGGTAACGGTGAGGATGCAGGCGAAGTCAGAGGCGATCGCATTAATGGCAGCAATTAGGCGATCGCACCCCTCCGCATCCTGAGTCCCAAACCCCTCATCAATAATCAACATTTGCAAAGCCGTACCCGCCCGCTGAGACAGCAATCTCGCCAGCGCCAGCCGAATCGCAAAGTTAATCCGAAAAGCTTCGCCACCCGAGTAAGTTTCATAGGGACGAGTACCGCGAGCATCAGCAATGAGAATGTCTAAAGTGTCAATCAATTTAGTGGCTTTTTTAGAAGCCGCCGCCCGCTGAGTAATAAATTGCACGTGCAACTGATTCGCACTCAATCTCGACAATATCTGATTAGTTTCAGCTTCCAATTGAGGCAAAACATTTTCAATCATTAAAGCTTGAATCCCGTTCTTGCCAAAGGCTTGACCCAACTCTTGATAAACTTTGTATTGGCGTTTAGCAACCTGAATTTGCTCTTTTTGAGCGACAAGGTGAACTTGCAAAGCTTCCAGATTTTGCTGCTGTTGTTGGAGGCGTCCGAGATTTCCCAAATGTTGGTCTAGCTGCTGGCGGCGGCGGCTCATTTGTTGTTCGATCGCACTTATTTGAGTAGTCGGATCGGGATGTTCTTGTAACTGCTGGTTCATCGCGGCAGTTTGAGCGGTGACAGCTTGCAAATCGCGATCGCGCACGGCGATCGAATTGGCGATTTCATTAACCCGCTGCTGCACTTGCGGGAATTGCTGAGTTGCCGATCGCAATTTTTCAGCACGGGCGATCCAAAATTGCGTTTTACGCATTTCGCTACGGACGTGTTCGTGCTGTTCCAAGTTATAGCCAACTTCCGCGATATATCTATTTAAAGACAGAATTTGCTGCTGAATTTCCGAGCTATTTTTTTGCTGTTCAAACTGTTGCTGTACGGCGGCTAATTGAGCCTGCAAATCCGGGCGGCGGCTGTTAATTTTATTAAGTTTCTGCTGAGCGTCTTTGATTTGAGCTTGCTTAATTTCCGCCCAGCGCAAACGCTTTTCATCGCTGCGGGCGAGGGAGTGACTGCGATCGCTATAATTGAGCTGTTGCAGTTGCTGTTCAATTTGCTGGAGTTCCCTCAAATCATCAGATCCATACTCGCCAGTACGCAACAACCGCTCGATTTCGGCAGCATCTTGACGCATACTTTGCAGTCGAGTTTCATCTTGGCCCAGGCTATCCAATTGAGCTTGCAAATGGCTGCGGCGTTCCCGCAATTCTTGGTAAGGCGCTAATTCCTGTTCTAGTTCGCGGTATTCGTGTCTGAGAACTTGAATTTCGCGCTCGGAAACTGCCAATTGTTCGCGGACAACCCACAGTTGATTCCAGATTTCCTGCTGTTGGGAGTGGTGTTTGGTGACTACCAAATTCCAGTAGTGTTCGTCTAAAGGTCGATCGCACAAAGGACAATTTCCAAAATTTGCATCCCGCACAATCAAAGGCGAATTAACTTGCTGAGTTTCGGCAAACTCGGCAGCTTTACCTTCCCCCGCGCTGGTTTCGGCTTCATTTGATTTCCGCAACAGTTGCAGTTTTTGGTCAATTTCGGCAAGTCGGGTTTGATAGTCGCGGCTTTTAGCTTGCAGATTTTCTAGAAAGCTGTGCCTTTCTTGGCCTTTTTCGCGAACTCGTTCCTGATAAACCCGCTTGTTTTCTAACTGAACAATTTGATGGGCGATGGCCGAGATTTGCTGCTGCAATTGTGGCTGTCGCTTCTGTTGCTGAACTTGCACCTGTCGCTTGATTTCGGCTAAGCGGGCGGTTAAACCGGCATGGGCGCGATCGAGCTTAGTTTGTGCCTGCTGCTGCTGTTGGAGTAGCGGCGAAACTTGCAGTTGCAGTTGTTCTAGTTCGTTAAGGCGCGATCGGGCTGCTTGCAACTGTGCGAGTCCTTTGTCAACCTCCGGCTGCTGCTTGAGAACATCTAGAACATCTTTTTCATCTTGTTCTAAGACATCTAATTGAACTTGCAACTGCTGAATTTTGTTTTGCAAAAGGCTCAATTCTTGCCGTTGCTGTTCTTGCAGGTTTTGGCGCTGATTTTGCGCTTGTTGGTGAGCTTTGAATTTGGCAGCCAGACTCTCTTCTGTGGCTTGCAAGCTCTGAAAATAGGCAATTCCTGCTGTTATTTCATTTTCTTGGGCGAGCAGGGCTTGCAGCTCGTGTTGCTGCCGCTTGGCGGCTGCAAGTTCTTGCTGCAAGCGGCGGCATTCTTGAGAGATATTGTAGTGTTGTTGCTGGTGGCCGGCGAGGAGTTTTTGCCAAGTTTGGCGGTTGTGGTGCTGGAGTTGCAGTTGCTGCAAACTTGCTGTATCGGCTTGCTGCTGCTGTTGAAGCAAATCGGTTGCTTGCTGCAATTGAATTTGTTCGGATGCGATCGCTTGACTTTGTTGCAGTTGCTCTTGGGTTGTCTGCAAGCCGTGTTTGAGGACTTCGACTTTGGCTTTAAAATCTCTGGCTTTTTCCTTGGCTTGTTCGGATAAAGTATCGTAGCGATCGAGTTTGAGGAGGTTGGCCAAAACTTGCTTGCGCTCGATCGGCTTTTTGAGCATAAACTCATCAGCACGCCCCTGCCGCAAATAGGCCGAGTTAATAAAAGTATCGTAATCCAGCTTGATATGTTCGAGAATTTTCTGCTGAGTATTTCTCAGCCCCTTGTCGGTGAGAGTGCGAAAACTCAGTCCCTCCTGAGTTGCAGCAGAATTCATGCTAACTTGAAATTCCAAACTTCCCGATTGTCCGCGGCGGCGGTTGCGAATCACCCGGTAAATTTGGCCGCCCGTAGAGAAAGTGAAATCAACTCGGACATCAATCTCGCCGATATGGATGATATCGTCTTCTGTATCGCTGCGACAACTGCCCCACAGCGACCAGGCGATCGCCTCTAGGAGAGAAGATTTACCAGCACCGTTAGGCCCGCAAATGCAAGCAGTGTGCAAGCCGCGAAAGTCTAAAGCAGCTTCGCGATAGCTGAGAAAATTTTTGAGTGTAAGTTGTATCGGAATCATTTAGGCCATCGCGCCATACAATCTATCTATAAATAACACTATTTGTGCGCTGTTGGCTAGTTATTCAATCCAGATCCAAAACAATTGTCAGTGCATCTGCAATTTCTTCCATAATTGTCTCCGAAAGAACTCCGAGTTGTCGGACGAACCTTTGTTGGGAAACGGAACGGACTTGAAAAGTGTCGGCGGCGGAGACTTTAGCCAAGCCATTTTCGCTACTTGGTTCTAGTCGAACCATCCAATTTCTCTCTGTATATCGTTCTTTCCAGTCAGTGATGGGGACAATCACTTCAAGCAGCAAAATTCCCACAGTTTCATCGCTAACAATTACTACCGGACGAGTTTTGCCGATTTCTGCGCCAACAGTAGGCTCAAGTGCAACCAGCCAGATTTGACCTCTACGCATTAGTCTTGACTCCAGCGTTTAGGTATTCTTCCTCGGATTCAAAATATGGTTCGCTGTCTGGCGACCACAAATCATGTAAAGCACCTCCCGGCATATAATCCTTGACTGCTGCTTCTGCTGCGGCTCTGAGTCTGAGCTTTCTCTCAACTTTGCGCTGGGCTTTTTGTTCTATGTCGTCGCGCATCATCCGCGAAGCTGTTTCGATGATTTCTAGGCGTTCTTCTGGTGTCAGATTTTTGAGTGCTGCTAAGATTTCTGTTTTGGTCATGATTTTTTCGGGTGTTTGGTGAGAAAGTACGAGTTCACCATCATTATAGAAAACATTCGGCAAGCGGAAAACTCTGAGTCTTTAGACCTGAGATGCAAGCGGGCACGGGCGGTTTAAACCGCCGTGAATTTTTATTCGTTCTTAACATTTAAAACAAAGAAAGACGTTAAAATACAAACTAAGGAGGTGAACCAGATTGCTAACAAATTATGTTTATAAGTTGCGATCTAATCAAACACAGTCATCAAAAATGTCTGCTTGGGTAGATATGCTGCGAAGCCAATATAATTGGTGCTTGAATGACAGAATTTGTCAGTACAATCAGCATTTTATCCAAGGCAATTACTTTGAGATCAGAACGAAAGGCGAAGCTTCACCATTGACCTGCTTCGTAAGTAAAAATGGCGCAACCGGAAATCCTTGGAAAGATTCTAAGTCTGACTTTGAAGGTAAAGCTAGAAATCCACGTCGAAGTGCTGGTGACATTCAAATAACAGCATTACCTGAGTTAAAAATGGCTAGACCTTGGTACAACGCTATAGATTCAACAGTTTTACAACAGAATGTTAAACGCTTAGACGTTGCCTACAAAAATTTCTTTGAAGGTAGGGGATTTCCTAAATTTAAAAATCGCAGCAACTTCACATCTTTTACTTTCGTAATGGGAGTAAGAATCAAGGGTAATAAAATTTACCTACCCAAACTGGGTTGGATGCGGTTTTACAACTCTCGCTCAATCCCAGATGGGTTTACCATTAAGGCTTGTACATTTAGAAAACGCCTGAATGGCTGGTATGTTTCCATTAGTCACAAGTTAAGCTAAAAACACTGTTGTCAATGAGTAATCTTACTCATTTTCTACCGACATACCAATTAAAATATGACTCCATTTGTTCCCTTATTATTGCCAAAAAATTGTTCGGGACTTCTTTGATTTCCATGGAAAGGAGAAATAATTAGCTTGACATGAGGTTTTCGCAGTCGCGATCGAATCCCTAAATCTTGATTTTTCTTGTCAGTAAAATACTTAACTAGATCGGAAGCTGCTCCTTTTTGATAAGCAACAGAAAAATGATATATTCCCCGATAAATCATTTCTAATGAAACACGTTCAATTGGTACTCCTAATTCATCTGCAACGGCATCCCCTAAGTCTACCAAAACAGCATAAAATAGCCAAGTAGCCCAGATTTGTAGCTGGATTCCATTCAGCGAACCCGTCCATAAATAACTTAAATTTAGGAGTCTTTTTACTATACAAAAGGCGTCTTCAATTCGCCAACGTCTTTGATACAAATCTGCCACTACATAGGGAGGCAGTATTTCGGGTTCTCGGACGCTTGTCAGATAAGAACGCCAGCCATTTTTCCACCGAATTTGTACTAATCTTATCGTCAAAGCTGGTGTTTTTTGGGTTCCTGCACCGTAAGGATTCAGGTAAAAATAGTTTCGCTCCCGAGCCGAATAATATGGTAATGTAGTCAGATGAGCCAAAAGTCAGAGTTATCAGCACCACTAAAATTAGAAATGGTTGACCAGTTGAGCCACCAG
>NZ_JAHRFA010000135.1:0-11460 GCF_020883045.1 Microcoleus sp. CAWBG58
ATTATAGCGTTTCTAACTGGAGTTTCTTGGTCAACCTCGACATCGAGGAAGCGCAAGCGCTAAGAAAGAACGCTTAAAGCTTATACCGTAGAGCTTACCTAGGTTTACCTAGGTTTTTATAAGCGGCTAATTCTACTTCCATTAGGTCGATCGAGTAATGTCTGCGATCGCTCACGAGAGCAACCAGGGCGAACGCACTATACAAAAAGAGCGATCGCAACTTCCCAATTCATCTCGCCGACAACTCCCATCAATTTTTGTAAACACCGCCCGACCATCCAAAAAATTTGAATTAGGATGGGTGGGAATAATAATTAATCTTGACTTAAACAGCATTTACAGCATTGAGTTTAACCTATAAAGGTTATTGGTTGGCATCGACGAGTTATTAGCGCTGGTTATACAAAACCAGAAACCTCGAGCCCATCATACTTTTGTGCAATTAATGCAATTGGCCATCAGCACATATAAAACAACTGTTTCCTATGGCAATCAATCAGAAAGAGTTTGATAAATTAGTCAAAAATTTGGAAGAATTCTCGCAGCGTCATCCGGGAAGTTACCGCTTGCGAGTAGCCCTGTTTGCCGTATTAGGTTATGCCTACATCTTTTTAATACTTGCTGGATTATTCGCACTGATCGGGCTGGTAGTCTTTGCGATCGTGTTTAGCCGTTACATCAATGGTTACATCATTAAGTTTGGCATTTTGTTACTTATTCCAGCATGGGCAATTGTGAGTTCGCTCTGGGTAACTTTCCCCCATCCTCAAGGATTGAAACTCAGTCGCGATCGAGTTCCTCACTTATTCGGCATGGTAGACGAATTGACCGCTAAACTTGAGGCTCCCCGATTCCACAACATCTTGTTGAATCGAGAATTCAATGCAGCAGTCGTTCAAGTTCCGCGGCTGGGTATCTTTGGCTGGCAAAAAAACTACTTGCTTCTAGGACTGCCGCTGATGCAGTCCTTGTCTTTGGAACAATTTAAAGCCGTTCTAGCACACGAATTAGGACATCTCTCTGGCAATCATTCTCGCTTCGCGGCATGGATTTATCGAATTCGCAAAACCTGGTTGCAGATTTACGAACGGTTATACCAGAGCGAACAACCTGGGGCATCAATGTTGTTTAATAGCTTCCTACAATGGTATTGGCCTTCCTTTAATGCCTACTCTTTTACCCTAGCACGGATGGATGAGTACGAAGCCGATCGCTGTGCAGCCCAACTCGCTGGAGCACGCCATGCCGCTGAGGCACTAATTAATGTAAAAATCAAAGCCCGTTTTCTAGAAAGTTCCTTTTGGTCAGATATCCAGAAGCAGGTTGCAGATAGGGTCGATCCGCCGGACAATGCTTATTCTTCTATGTTAACTTTCCTGCACGGTGCGATCGCAGAAGCAGAGACAAATCTATGGTTAGAGCAGGCTCTGGCACAAAAGACCGATAATGCAGACACCCATCCCTGTCTGAGCGATCGACTCAAATCCCTAGGTTATCTGAGGACTCGATCGCCAAAATTGCTTCAGTCAGTAACCGTACAAACCAGTGCAGCAGAACATCTTCTCGGAAACAGCTTACAACAGTTTGCTACCCAGTTCGATCGCGATTGGAAAGAAGCAGCATCGACACCTTGGCGGCAGCAGTATGCTTACCTCCAAGAAATCCAAAGTAAACTGCAAGCTTTAGAGCAAAAAGCACAAGTGCAAACACTGGATGAACCAGAAGCATGGGAACGAGCCCATTACACATTACAAGTGCGAGGTGGTGAAGCCGCAATTCCCTTGTTGCAAGATGTCTTAAAAACTCACCCCGATTGTGCAGAAGCCAACTATAGCCTCGGGCAGATCTTACTACAAAAGGACGATCCAGTAGGTATTGCTTGCCTGGAAAAGGCTATGACACAAAGGATAGATTGGGTAATAGACGGCTGCGAGCTAATTTACTGTTTTTTCTGGCAACGAGGTCAAACTGACAAAGCAGACAAATATCGCGATCGAGCCGAGAAGCATTCTCAGTTGCTGCTCAAAGCTCAACAGGAAAGAGCTAGCGCGAGCGATCGCGACCAACTCAAACCTCATACTCTAGAACCATCAGAAGTAGATGAACTAAAACAACAGTTGGCTCCCTATTCACAGGTAGAAGAAGCTTATTTGGTAGAGAAAGTTGTCACCTACTTTCCCGAAAAAAAATTATGTATCCTAGGAATCGTTCGCAAACGAGGTTTGATAGAAAATGAGAATGCGGCTCATAATGTGGCCGACCTGCTGGCGAAAAGTTTGCAGTTTCCTATTCAAGCTTATATCATCATTTTGAATCACAGTAGTTCCGGCAATTTGCAAAAAAAGATGTCCCTGGTGGAAGGGTCTTTAATCCTGAAACGTTAGTGCTATCGGCGTTGCTTAATCATGGTATGAAAAAAATAAGTTTAAAATCCAAAACCTTTGTGGATACAGGTTTCTATGACAGACCTATTTAGCCTTTCATACCGTAAATCAGCAACGCCATTTTCGTTCCTTAAATTTCGGAATTCTGTGCTTGCGCTTCCGGGACTTTAACTTCTGCATCCGGCAGATTGACAGCAACTTCCGCAGATTCTACAATCTCTAACGGATCGGGAGTGCGCTTAGAAAATCCCCAGACAAACATTAAGGCGATAGAAGAAACTACCAGCCACTGGGGAGGTACTAAACTCTCATTGATTACCTTCACCAGCAGTCGCATTCCCACGAAACCGACTGTAATGTAGCCAGCAGTTTCAAGGTGTACGAATTCATCCAGCCAGCGGATGAACAAGCCCGCCATAAATCGCAGGGTAATGATGCCAATTGTCGCGCCCGTCAACACCAGCCAAGTTTGGTCAGAAATCGCGATCGCAGTTGTAACGCTATCCAAAGAAAAAGCTAAATCCGTCAGAGCAATTACTGGAATTGCTTTCCACAGAGACGCAAATCTGGGGCCGTGATGTTCTCCATCAGAGTCAGCCTCTGAGGCAAAGTGCTGGAAAACTAGCCACAGCAGATACAGGGCTCCCAGCAGTTCAAACTGCCAGAACTGGATCACCCAAGTCGCCATTAAAATTAGTGCTATTCGCAGTACAAAAGCAATTATCAAACCGATGTTGAGAGCTTGTTGCTGTAGCTTGGGTTCTTCTAAACCTTTGGAAATAGATGCCAGGGCGATCGCGTTGTCAGCCGAAAGCACCGCCTCCAAAGCTACCAAAACCAACAATAAAAAAAAGGTGTCAACTCCCAAATTGGGTGAAGCCTCGAGAAATTGATCTAGCATTAATTATTTTGTGCACCTAACGATTTGCAAGGGTCGAGCTCAGCGCAAATCACCGGCTCTGTTTATAAATGAGTGTCACCTTCACTTATCGTAACCTAGTGCGGTAACTTTGTCGCGGGCGATCGCGATCGCTATGGCAGTTCGGCAACAAGCAATCTACGGGATTTTAACGGATGTAGCGGATTTAAGCGATCGATCTCGCTCCGAGAACCAGAAGTCAACCATCAAGATTTTCCCCATCTCCCGCGATCCCCCTCTCCCACTCCTCCCCAACGGCGCCGAATTACTTGTCGATTTGTAACAAAAGATTCCCAAAAGCGCCAATTTGTCTCAAATTGATGAAAGCTCGTGCCCGTAAAATGGAGTTTTCCTCATATGTCTTTAACAGATACCCAAGTCTACGTAGCGCTCGTAATTGCTTTGATTCCGGGAATCTTGGCTTTCCGGCTGTCAACAGAACTGTACAAGTAGTTTCGAGACACCAGTAGCGAACCGCACCGTCGCCTGTCCTCCTTAGTTAAATCTCGAAATTACAGACAATTGCTGTCATCGTGCAGTAGATTGTTTGTGGTCACGAAGACGAGACTGCAAGGGCAGGCATTTTTATTGGGAAATTCCGTCCTCAGCCGTCACCCAGTCTCAAAAATTTGGGCTGCGAGCACCCTGACAAACAGGGGCGGGTGTGCGTTAAACTCAGAATTTTCTGTGGTCAGCTCTAAAAAGTCAGTCTCAGGTATTTGAAAAAAAAATTATGCAAGCGATTCAACCTACCGTTACCCCACTACGTCCTGTAAAAACTCCCCCTCGGGTTACTCCTCGTCGCAGCAGCAGCCAGCGTTCCTACCCTCATCAAACGCTCGCCGCCGAAACAGGAGTCAAGTTAGCAGTTAATGTAGTTCTGTCAGTGTGTGCGACTTCTGCTTTGATTCAGCTTTGGCCCCACTACCGGGGAGTCCAAGAAAAGTTGCACGAAATCCAAGCTGAAGTGAATCTTACTCAAGCGCGAGTCGATAAGTCGCGATCGGACTTTAACCGCTATTTTGACCCCAGTCTCGCTAAAACTGTGATGCAAGAGCAAAGCAATCGAGCCGATCCCCAGCAACGCCCGGTGATTTTGCAGGAACCCGAAGCACCCGATTCTGAGGAATCTACCCCGCAACCTTAACGATTCGGCGGGAAGTCCCGCGCTGTAATCTTGGATTCAGGGTCGGGATGAAAGCCAGGGCATTTCAGAATTGATGCCTTGACCGACGACAGGGCGCAACGCTTCATCAGGAATTGGCATCGATGAAGAAATGCCAATCTCTTAGAAACGCAGCGAGAAAACTTGGTATAGTACAGATGGTCGTTGACCCACCCGCATGGCTGAAAACAAAAAGCTTTACGCCCTGGAACGAGCATGAGCAACGGGAAAGAAACAAGTTCTGCTGGTCGGATATTTCCGTAAATCCTCCATGCGTTTGCCCTTATTAAAATCCACAACCTTGGGAAGCAGGGTTGCTGCCAGGGTAGTAGAGCAATCTGAAGAAGGGAGTCAGGGTCGCCACAAGTGTACCAAACCTCCGGAGGACAAGTAAGACCATCATCGTACTCGGTACGAACTCTCGCTTTGAGATTCCCTAACGTGGCATTGACCGATGAAACTGGAAGCCCGCTCTGTATGCGTAGCATCAGAGTCGGGTACTTCACTCTGAAGATTGTTGTAGGATCTGCACCGCGCACGCACAAGAGCGGGCGAATGGAATTGGCCCCCAAACAAAACCCGCAGGCGTGCGGGTTGAAGAAACGGTGGTTGAAATTACTTTATTGTCTTCTGTCGGCAGAGGCGGACATTGTTTGTCTGGGCGCGGTTTCAACCGCCGTCTTTGCCATCACAGTTTTTTCTTTTAGCAGTTGCAATGCAGCTTGATATTGTAAGTCTTCTTCAGTGCCAATTCGATCGCGCGCAATCGGTTCTAGCGGCACTGCGCGATCGGGCGAAATCCCCAATTTGTTAATATCCGTGTGGTTCGGTGTCTCGTATTTAGCAACAGTTACAGCCAACCCGGAACCGTCGGACAAATCAAACAGCGACTGAATCAGTCCTTTGCCGAAAGTCTTTTCGCCCACCAGTTGAGCTCTGCCGTTATCTTGGAGCGCACCCGCCAAAATTTCGCTAGCACTAGCCGTTCCCTTGTTCACCAAAACAATCAGCGGATCGCCAGTCAAGGCTTGTCCAGAAGCCTCAAAACTGCCGAGAATGCCTTGTCTGTTGACCGTGTAGACGATCGTCCCGGAATCGATCCACAGGCGCGCAATTTCAATCCCAGCTTGCAACAGCCCGCCCGGGTTGTTCCGCAAATCGAGAATGTAAGCGGCGGCGCCTTGTTTTTCCAAACGATCGATCGCGTGGGCGACTTCTTCAGTGGCGTTAGCGCTGAATTGACTCAGGCGAATGTAGCCCAGAGGTAAATTGTCCGGCCCCGACTGCAATTCGGCGTAAACCGGATTCAAAGCAATGCGATCGCGCACCAGCTCAACGTCTTCAGGAACCTCCCTGCCTTCGCGTCCCAAGGTCAAGGTAACAGCAGTGCCGATGCGGCCGCGCATTCGAGTTGCAGCTTCGTCCAGGCTCAATTCTGAGGTAGGAGTGCCGTCAATTTTCAAAATGCGATCGAGCGGTTGAATGCCGGCTTTATCCGCCGGCGAACCCGCCAAAGGAGCCACTACTGTTAGGGTATTTGTCTCGGGGTCGATCGCAATTTGCAGCCCAACTCCCGTCAATTCTCCCGAAGTGTTGACCTGCAAACTGCGGTACTGTTCTGGTTTGAGCAGTCGAGTGAAAGGGTCGTCAAGATTTGCCAGCATCCCCTGAATCGCCGCGTAAGTCTGCTGTCTGTCGTTGAGCGGTTCCCTGACGGCTTTTTCGCGAATCGACCACCAGTTTTTAGAGTTGAAGCTGTCGTCCACATAAGAGCGGTTGACAATTCGCCAAGCTTCGCTCAACAACTGCTGTTCTGGAGTTAGCGCCGCTGCCGGAAGAACCCACGCGCCTAGAACCAGAACGACTTGGAGGAAGAAAATAATTGCTGTCTGGAAAACTCGTCTCTGCATGATTTTTTTGTGTCAAAGATAGGCAAGTATGGCATTTCCTGTATTTTAAGTTTGTAAGCTTAAAAGCTTTTGTGCAGATACATTTAACCCTGTAAATTTAGGAATTCTAAATCAACCGTGTATGGCGAAGCAAGATAAGCCGATAGCCCGCTTGCTAGGGAGGTATCTCTCAAAGCTTTCAATAAAATATTGAAAGCGCCGTTAAAATCCCTGTCCAAAGTATGCCCGCACTCCGGGCATTTAAACACCTTATTTCCACCTAGTTTAGTGTGGATGTGTCCGCAATTTGAACAGGTTTTTGAGGTATATTCTTCGGTTACGTCTACTACAATACCGCCGTGTTTGGCAGCTTGATGCTTCAACATTTGTTTGAAACGATAATGAGAAAGCGTGACCATCGCTCTAGCTGTTTTAGTTGCTAATTTGCGCTTGCCTTTCTTTAGCATTTGCTGCGTTTCAAAACTCGGCAAAAAAATCAGTTTGTACTGAGTAACAAAATATCTAGCTGCTTTTTTGTGCAACTCATGTACTAAGTTCTTAATCTCGATCCTGATTTTGGCAGCCGACTTTCTCAAACAATATCTCAACCGCTTGAATTCCTTTCCTTTACTCGAACCTATCCGCGACATCAATCTGTCTAAATGCCTTGCTAATCGGTAAACGCGACCGATATCGCCCTTACCGATTTCGATGAATTCGTGACCGTCGAATCCGGTAAGAAAAGTCCTGACTCCAGGGTCTAGGGCGACGGCTAAATCACTTTTAACCGAGTTGGTTTTTGGCGCGTCTACAGCATAGCAAATAAACCACTGACCGTTAATTAAAGAGAGTGATGGTTCGTGTTGCATTACCTCAAGAATGGGTTCTGCTGCTTGAAAACTTAACCCTTTGGTGGATTGCGGATAAAACGTTAAGAGTTTCCAATTAGATGTTTGGAATCTAATTGTTTGAGAGGTATCGAAACGGCTTCTAAATTTTGCACTCCCCCCCGATTTCTTGGCTGCTTTGTGCGCTTCAACAGCCTGAAACACAGCCATTTGTCGCGGGTTGTAAGGTTGTTGGGATACCCAATCGGGAGCCAAGTCCATTACCTTCTTCCTCAAGTCGTATTTGCCGATTCTCTCGGTTTTAAGAATAGCAACCGCCTGATTGTAACACCACCTACTCGCTGCAATCCAAGTCCTCCATACTGCTGCTAGCTTGGTTTCCGGGTAAACTCGGATCTTTTTTGATAGTAGATTTGTACTTGCGGAGTCCGTAGAGTCGGCAGCTAAAGACGTGAATGATGGCAAGGATATCTTCAACCATTTCTCGTTCTGGAGAGAGTTCACTTCTGCTGAGAACCAAGAGTTGACAATCATTTTGGTCGCAGATCCATTTAATGAGGTCGCCGCCAAATCGAGCGAGCCTGTCTTGGTGTCCGACCACAATTGTTGAGATATCTCCTGACATGACTTGTCCCAAAAGGGAAAGCAGCGCTTTTCTTTTGAAGTTGAGTCCGCCTCCGATGTCTTTGAAGATTTTGGCTTGCGGGTAGAGGTTTTGCAGGTAGCTGACTTGCCTGTCGAGGTCGTCTCGCTGTTTGTAGCTGCTAACTCTGGCGTAGATGGCGGTGCATCGGTTTTGTCCCGTTCCGAGAACGCTGTCAATGTCGTAGCGCCGCTGGTTGAAGGGAGTTCTGATTGCCGCGATCTTGCCCGCAAGTTCCCAGTTTCTAAGGGTTTTTTCTGAGACTTGCAGGATTTTGCAAGCCTCTCTTGGTGTGACATATCTGGTCATTAGTCGGTAGTGTTTTGCTCTCTATCTATACTACCAGCAATTACCGGGTATTACCGAGAAGCTTAAGAAAATTAATTACTTTGCATTAACAGTCAACTGTCCCGGAGACATTCAGGATTCATCATTGCCCAGCCGCAAAAAAAATTAGCTAATTGTAACATTTAATCGCAAAATTAGTGAAGTTTTATCATGAAGATTAAATTTTACGCCTGAACTACCCTCTGGCAGGCTCGGACTTGGCTCCTGGGCTGGGCTCTTGGCTCTATGCCAGCTTGGGGTCGATGTTGAGCTGGCAGAAAATGCTATTTGAGACCAAGGCAAAAGCATCGCTTCGTGAAATCTGTACAGCAATTATGTTACATTTTTTATCACAGTCTGGAATTTCGATCGCGCAACGCCAGCGAGTAGGGCTCAGCTCTAGCTTGGTGTCCCAGTGCTCGCGGGCGATCGCACAATAGATTTCCTTTCGTGAGCTCCAAATTTAAAAATAGCCTCAGGCATTTGCTAGTAAAAGCCAACTGCTCGGCGCGGGGCGACAAAAAAACCTTGTGGCTGCTGCCCTGAACCTCAACCACAGCAATATTCTTTTAGGAATTCTGGCTCCATGTTTTCTAAACAAATCACCGAATCAAAAACCTACCAGTGGTTTGATGAACGCCTGGAAATTCAGGCGCTCGCAGACGACATCACTACAAAGTATGTACCTCCCCACGTCAACATCTTCTATTGCTTGGGCGGGATTACTCTAGTTTGTTTTCTAATTCAGTTTGCCACCGGCTTTGCCATGACTTTCTATTACCGTCCAACGGTAGCAGAAGCTTTTTCTTCAGTGCAATATCTGATGAATGAAGTCAACTTCGGCTGGCTGATTCGCTCCATCCACCGCTGGTCTGCCAGCATGATGGTACTGATGATGATTCTGCACATTTTCCGGGTTTACTTGACCGGGGGCTTCAAAAAGCCCCGCGAATTAACCTGGGTGACAGGAGTCATCTTGGCAGTCATCACTGTTTCCTTCGGTGTGACCGGCTACTCGCTACCTTGGGATCAAGTTGGTTACTGGGCCGTTAAAATCGTTTCCGGCGTACCCGAAGCCATCCCCTTTGTCGGTTCTTTGCTAGTTGAACTGCTGCGCGGCGGTGTCAGCGTCGGTCAAGGCACTTTGACCCGTTACTACAGCTTGCACACTTTTGTGTTGCCTTGGCTGATTATCGTCTTCATGCTGGCTCACTTCTTGATGATTCGCAAGCAAGGTATTTCTGGCCCGTTGTAAATTTTGAGTTGCTGGGGCGGTATTTTTTTTGCCCCCCTGCGGAATTTTGGGTTGAAAATTCAGAATTCATCTCTCATGATATTTATTACGGTCAATACTTCCTGCGATCGCGCCGCTGATTCGGACTAACGAATACAGCGGAATGCCAAGCTCGGGTAAAACTAAAAGGAGAACACTCTCACTATGTCTATTATCAAAAAACCAGATTTGAGCGATCCAGAGCTACGCGCTAAGCTCGCTAAGGGCATGGGTCACAACTATTACGGTGAACCAGCTTGGCCCAATGACTTGCTCTACGTTTTCCCCATTGTGATCATGGGAACAATTTCTCTGTGCGTCGGTTTGGCCGTACTTGACCCAGCTTTGGTTGGCGAACCAGCCAATCCTTTTGCTACTCCGCTAGAAATTCTGCCGGAATGGTATTTGTGGCCTGTGTTCCAACTCCTGCGCGTTTTGCCTAACAAACTGTTGGGAATTGCTTGCATGGCCGCTGTTCCGCTGGGCTTGATTTTGATTCCGTTCATCGAGAATGTTAACAAGTTCCAAAATCCGTTCCGCCGTCCAGTGGCTACCACAGTCTTCCTATTGGGAACTGCGGTAACTCTGTGGTTGGGTATTGGTGCTATTTTCCCGATCGACAAATCTTTCACGCTGGGTCTGTTCTAAGATTTAAGCTTGCTTGATTTCGACGCCCGCGAGTTTCCTGTAAAGTGCTTTTGTACTGTTGGGAAACTTTAGCGGGCGTCATTTTATTTGGGAGTCGTTTAGGTAGGTAGTTGCGCTTGAGCGCTCTTTATAATATAAGCTAATACCATTTTTCTAAGGATCCGATAGAGATCGAGGACGACAAGACATTGTAATTTATACACTTTTCCTGTTTGCCAAAGTCTCTCATAACTTTAAAAAAATGGTATAGAACCCATTTGACATCTTGCACGGCTGCAAGCCTTTTAATCATCAGCCCCATCAAGTCAAGATTAACGTTCATGTGGTGTAGGGATGAAGCTTTCGAGGGAACAATCGCTCTCTCTAACCCGATGTTTGATGTCCAAATGCTTCATCCTCCCCAATGGGGGCGATTTAAAATATCTCAAATGGGTTCCATAAATCAGAGCTGGTACTTCCGTAAACTTACTGACACAATATCAACCAGGGGTACTAGCCATGAATTCTCCAAATCAACAACCATCTTACGGTCAAATTCCCTTAAGTTTTATTGCAAATGCTGGACAAACAGACCCAAATGTAGAATTCCAGGTAAAAGGTGCCGGTCACAGTATCTATTTCACTCCCAACGAAATCGCCTTTACCGCTTTCCAAAAACCAAATGAACCGGGGAATCAAGCCACAACTTCTTCAATTGTCCGCAGCAGCTTAGCGAACAGCAACCCAAATCCCACAATTTCTGGGTTGGAACAATTGCCGCGATTTGCTAACTTTATTTTAGGCGAAGATTCGAGTCAATGGCACACTGACGCGCCTACTTTTAACCGCGTTGTTTATCAAAACGTTTATCAAGGAATTGACCGCGTTTTCAAAGGCACTTAAGGACAACTTAAAAGCGAGTTTTTGGTTGCACATTTTGCCGGGCCAAGTCAAATTAAAATGAACTATACTGGTGTTAATAACATCCGGTTGCGCGACGACTGTTACTGTTTCAGGGAAATAGAGGTATTAGGCAGACCCACTGTCCGTAATATCCACGGAAAATTGGAAAATTACTTGCCAGTTGTCCGTCTATCTGGTAAGGTATAATAAATCTATAGAAAAAGTCATTCTAATTAATAGTTCTACTGATTCGATCGCGGGTTGAGGCAGTCGTTTGGGATTTTTTGCTAAGCACTATGGGTATTCTTTATTTTAGTAACTTCCTAGACCTAAGAATTACTTAGTCCTCTAATTGATCCGCCAATTCAAATCTGAAGTGCAACAGTGTCTGATGTATGTCCATAGAATACTTCAAAAGGGGTTCGATAGTCAAGCGATTTCCTCGGTCGATTGTTAATCAAATCCACTGCCTTTTCTAACTC
>NZ_JAHRFA010000136.1:0-11340 GCF_020883045.1 Microcoleus sp. CAWBG58
TGGTATGAAGTCCAAAGGAATTTATTCACTTCAGTTATACGTGAGCATATTTTGGCAAACCTGAGCCGTGATGGTATCGTCTAGAATACATAGATGATATTTTTTGTCAATGCGTAAGTCCTATATCGCTTGCGAAACTCCAGAAAATTAAGCTTCTTAGTGGATTTTTGGTGACGGGGCGACAGGTCGCCTGAAAATCAGAGTGCGAACGATCGGGTCAGAAATAGCACCGCAATAGCACCGCAAAGGCGATCGGCACATTGAGCTGCTTTTTGAACTTCACTATCAGTTGGCTGCTGCCCGCTTTCTAGCCAGAGAAAAATATCTTTGTCAAGCAGCCGTGCAATAATTTGACTGATTTTTGTCAGTTCAGCATCCAGAGTTGCAATGTCTGCGCGAGGCAGAATTCGCTGTCTCTCTTCCATGTTTTTGACTCTTTTGGGCGATACTCCTGCTAAAGCGAGCAGGCGATCGCGCGCAATTGGTGGCGCTGCCGCCATACGTAAAATGGGCAAAACCTCTGGATGCTGTCGCAGCAGGGCGGACGTGATATTGGTCAGATTGGCTGTCCTTGCTAAGGCGGATTCAACAAGTTGAGTTGTAGCAATGCGAGTGTCGCGGTAAGCTTTTGGAGCGAACTGCATGAACCAATTGTTGTAAAAGTCTACCGACAGGGCAATATCGGGTTTCCACAAGTGTGGTTTGTCGGCATTAACTGGCACTGCACCTCCTCTAATCGCGACCCTCGCCTAAATAGCTTAGATTGCTGGAACGTCTCTGTTGTATTATCCACCACACGGTTGCTTTTGAGGCAGACCTAGTTAACAAGACTTAAACAGATTTTCAACGCATATAAATCCTAAACTGGCTTTATATGCAGCAAATATGTCCATATTTTATTAGAAACTTGTACCATGCCTAGCACTAATTTTTTATGGAAATTACATGATTAATAAAAGTTAACGGTATTTAATTAAAATAAATTGATTAATAAGAGCGCTACGCGCAAAATCTACAACAATTAAAAAGGAATTTGCATGAACACAATTATCCTTGTAGGTCGCCTCGGTCGAGATCCAGAAATCACCTACTTTCAATCTGGAGCATCCGTGACGAAATCTTCTCTTGCCATCAAGAGAAAGATGTCTGATGAAACTGACTGGTTTTCCATCGAAGCTTGGGGGAAAACACAGGGCGAACGCATCTAAATTTTATGTTAACAGAATATGGTATAGTGGAGAAGAATTATTGAGTAACTACAAAACATTTAATTAGGGTTTACCTGTATGAAACTCAAACCTAAAATTACCATCGCGGACCATTTTTCTGACCTAGAAGATCCAAGAATCGAGAGGACGAGACATCATCAATTAATTGATATTATCACCCTCTCAATTTGTGCCGTGATTTGCGGCGCTGATACATGGGTGGATATCGAAAGTTATGGACGAGCCAAATATGAATGGTTAAAAAAAAATTAGAATTGCCGAATGGTATACCTTCCCATGACACAATTGCGCGAGTATTTTCTCGCCTCAATCCGGAACAATTTCAGAAATGTTTTTTGAGTTGGATTCAATCTATTAGCTGCTTAAATCCAGGAGAAGCGATCGCACTTGATGGCAAAACTCTTCGCCATTCTTACGATCGAGGAGGAAATAAAAAAGCAATTCATATGGTCAGTGCTTGGGCGACCAGTCAAAGATTAGTTTTAGGACAAGTTAAAGTTGACAAAAAATCTAATGAGATCGCAGCTATTCCGGCTTTACTCAAAGTATTAAAATTAAACGGAAGCATTGTCACGATTGATGCCATGGGCTGTCAGAAATCAATTGTCAATTCAATAGTCGAACAAGGAGGAGATTACGTAATCACCTTAAAAAAGAACCAGCCATCGCTGTATGCAAAAGTAGAAGAGTTGTTTAAACAAGCAATGAAACAAGGATTTTCGGGATTTACACATACAGCTTATTCGACAAATAAAGAGAGTAATCATGGGCGCTCAGAAATCCGACATCACATAATGTTAAGTGATATTAAGGAGCTGATTGGCCCAGACAATCAATGGGAGAAACTTCATAGTATAGGTATGATAGAATTCGTGAGAATAGTGAAAGGAAAAACAACGATTGAAACTCGTTATTACATTAGTAGTTCACCAAATAATGCTCAAAAATTTGGTGAATCAGTCCGCAGCCATTGGGGCATTAAAAATCTCTTATATTGGGTGTTAGATGTGGGTTTTCGTGAAGATGATTGTCGATCGGAAAAGATCATGCTCCGCAAAACTTTGCTATCCTTAGACATATTTTCCTCAATCTTTTAAATCAAGAAAAAACCTCAAAAACTGGAGCAAAGAATAAGCGACTTCGAGCTGGGTGGGATGATGATTATTTGACTAAAATCCTCGCTGTTGCAGTCAACTAAATTCTTGGTTCCTAACTCATTACTAGCTATTATACAACTTGTAAACAGTGGTTGTAATATTTTGATTGTCTCAAAATTAGCAGAAACCTAAAAACCACCATTAATCAATTACTGTTTTCTTACAAAAGTCATTATAAAGCGTCTCTGTACCTTCTAAGCATGGTGAATTTATCTCAAAATATACTCACCACGCTTAGAACAGTCTTCAATAAGATGCGTTCCCCCTGTATATCGAACTCTGTTTTGTTCACCTTTTACATTCTCCTTAGCTATTAAAAAAGGTCAATTATTAACTATTAACTGTTTAAGTTCATTCATAAAAACAGACTATCAACTCTCAACTCTCAACTCTCAACTCTCAACTCTCAACTCTCAACTCTCAAATGCCGTACTCGCTCGCGTAGTCGAAGGGTCAACTGTCAACTATCAACTTTCATTGCAACTCGATAATTGCTCGAAACTAGCTCTCACGAATCGAAATACAGCCGATCGCGTTTTTGCATAAAATTCAAAATTGCCGATCGCATCTTTTGCAGAAAGTGCGTTCAAAAAAGTAACGCCCGTGCGGGAAATCCAATTCATGTGTCCGGCAGTCAGTTTTGGCAGATCGATCGACTTCAAATTGCCTGCCTCTTCCCTTTCCAAAAACCAATCTTCGCCGCACCATTCCCACTTGCTGGTAGAGTCTGCCCAATAATTCTCAAAATGCAAATTGCGTACCAAAATATGTATCAATTCACCTCCGGTTAATTCCAAAGATTTTTGCAGGGCTGATTTAGACTCAACCGTACCGTCACAAACCCACCACAGGAAAATACCCCACCCATTCTCAACAGCAGCACTACCGACGCTGTTAGATGCAGCCCTTTCCGACGATATTTAGCGAAACTATCGAGTTAGTTTACGCGGTTTTTGGCGAGAGTGCATTTTTAGCCCCTTCCAAAAACCGAGCATCGAGTCGGCCGCGAAAAATCGTTTGCCAGAAAGAATTGGTTGAGAGCCTCCAAGCCCGATCGGGAGAAATTAAAATCAGACAATTCATTACTCGGGAGCATCTCAGTTATGCAATAAGTATTTTTACTCAGACAGAAACTATGAGATAATAGGACAAAATATATCAGGAAAAATAGATGACAGCCGAAGAAACTAAAATCTTACAACAACATTTGCAATCTGCTGCCGCCATACTTCTCAAGAATACACCAAAAGAACAACTCCAAAATTTTGCTAGCATTGAACTAGCAGTCAGAGACCATATACTAACACAAGTAGCACCAGAAATCGGAAATTTGGCGTTGCTGAACCTTGGTATGATAAAATAGTCGTCGGAGCATCACAAATCACACACATTTAAGAGGAATATTATGCAATGCCCGGAATGTCAGTCAACTCATATCAATAAAAATGGTCACAAAAAAGGCAAGCAGAATTATATTTGCGTCAGATGTAAAAGACAATTTATAAACGATTATCAACTTCAAAGAGGATATTCGGAAGAAGTGAAACACGAATGTCTAAAAATGTATGTTAATGGCATGGGTTTTCGAGCCATTGAAAGAGTCAAAAATGTACATCATACTACAATTATTAATTGGGTCAAACAAGCTGGAGAACTCTTGCCAAATTGTTACGAGGAGAGAAACGACTCCTTCGGTTGGAGAATTAGATGAATTACAAACATTTGTCGGTTCAAAAAAAATAAAACCTGGCTGTGGACGGCGGTAGACCATTTTAAGCCAGGTATTTTAGGATGGGTTTTGGGCGACCATAGCGCCAAAACTTTTGAGCCGTTATGGGAAATTGTTAGTAAATGGAACTGCTATTTTTATGTGACAGATGGCTGGAAAGTTTACCCAATGTTTATTCCGGAAGGGGATCAAATTATCAGCAAAACCTATTTGACTTGCGGTTGAAGGTGAAAATACAAGACTCAGACATTACTTGGCACGGCTAAAAAGAAAAACTCTTTGTTATTCTAAGTCATCACAAATGTTAGGATATTCAATTAAATTACTAATTCATTATCTGAAATTTGGAGATGTTCCAATTCCCAATCAAAAGCCCAGAAATCATTTTCGACCCCAATCTCCTATTTTTTCTTCTCTCATACCCTGATTCAGCAACGCCAAAAAAAATCACCCCGCACCACAATGGCAAGTGTGTTTGGCTCATCAATTACGAGATTGCCAATATGCGATTGATGCTGGGGACAGAATTTTTGCCCCAGCGATGAAGAGGTTATTATTAAGGGCTTTTATCATCCATCGAAGACGATCAAAAATCGACGATGCCAGACTCAAGCGATACCGAGACAATTTACAGGAAAGATTAATCAGGATTTTAAATTTAGCACCACATCATCCGGATGGTATCAGGTTGCGAAAGCGCTATGGTGGGCTAATTGACAATTTATTTCTATTTCTGGAAGATGCGGGGATTCCACCAACGAATAATAGCAGTGAACAGGCGATTAGGATGAGCGTGATATTTCGCCGTGTGACTAATGGCTTTCGTTCGGAATGGGGCAGAGATTTGTTTGCAGCAGTTCGTTCGGTTGTTAATACTGGCAAGCGTCAGGGTTTAACTGCTTATCAATCTATTCAACAAGCTCTCTCTATTGATGGCTCCCTTTTTTCCCCTAGTTGAGCAATTACCTTTCTCTTAACAAAAAGCGATTGATAGAATCGTGAGAAACATCTCCCAGTATCTCTGATAATCTGCTACATCCTCCCAATTTTGGTTCGGACAACAAAAATAATGTGTAAATGTCTATATTGCATTGTGCCGTAGAGGGTTTAGTTATTTTTCTCATTGTCCGATACCTAGAAAGTACACGACCTATATTTATCAATTCACTGTTTGGTTATTTTGTCAATGCGTAAGTCCTAGTATTGAACTTTTAGGTGAGAAATTTAGCTATGACAGAATCAGATAAATTTTATATTGTCAAACGTCCTGCTGGTAATTGCGAGATTTTGCCCATCGCCCAAATCGCACAGCAAAGCCCCACTATTATAGAACAGTGGGGCCCTTACGATTCTGCTGAAAATGCGATCGCCCGACGCATCGGTTTAATTCGCGCAGGCAAATGTCAACCGCAATAAACGAACTTGGAAGGACTAAAGTCCTCACTACAAACCAGGTTCGTAGTGAGGACTTTAGTCCTTCTTTGCTGAAGCTTTTGTAACTAAAAACTACTTAGATTTAGCAGGTGCCACACTCGGTTTAGCCTGGGCCGCATTCGGCTTAGGCGACGCAGTATTCGGTTTCGACTCCGCCTTATCGTTCCCTGTTTTACCAGTAACTTTATTGGTCAAAATTTCCAAAGCTTTCGCGTACTGCGGATCGGCAGTCGTAGCAATTTTATCGCGATCGCGCCGCAAATCCTGTTTTTGAGCGTCAGTGAGTTCAACCAGAAAATCCGGTTTAATTCCCATGTGATTGATATCAGTGCCATTGGGAGTAAAATACTTGGCAATTGTCACCGCCAAACCGGCACCATTTCCCACACCGCGTACTGACTGAACCAAACCCTTACCAAACGTCTTGGTTCCCACCAAAACAGCGCGCTTGTTGTCTTGCAAAGCACCGGATAGAATCTCGCTAGCACTTGCCGAACCGCCGTCTACGAGTACAACTAAAGGTTTATCGGTAATCTCTCCCTTGTTTGCGGTTTGTCGATCGGCCTCACCGACGCGATCGACCGTAGAGACGATCGTACCTTCTTTGAGCCACATCCGAGCAATTTCAATACTGCCGTAGAGCAAGCCACCCGGATTGGAACGCAAGTCTAGAATATAGCCAGTCACCTTTTTCTGTTCCAAATCCTTAATTGCCGATCGCATTTCCGATGCAGCGTTCGCGCTAAACTGATTTAAGCGAATATAGCCGATTTCGCCGATCGGGCTTTTCTGCACCGACTTCCGCACGGGATGAATTTCAATTTTAGCGCGTTTCAGCTTAAAATCTATTTCCTTTTTGTCCCGCAAAATAGTCAGAGTCACCTCTGTATTAGCCTGGCCGCGAATCAAACTTACCGCTTGATTCGTATCCATACCGACCGTGCTCTTCCCATCAATCTTAGTAATGATATCTTTTGCTAGAATACCAGCAGTAAAAGCAGGAGTATCCTCAATGGGAGAAATCACCACCAACTTCTTAGTTTTCTCATCTTGAGTCAACTGAATCCCAACTCCTGTGAGTTCACCAGAAGTTTCAACCTGCATATTTTTGAACTCTTCCGGGTTCATAAACCGCGTATAAGGATCGTCCAGCTTCTTCAGCATTTCACGAATTGCTTTATAAGCTTCCTCATCGCTAGTATAAGTCCGGTTCAAATAATCATTCCGCACCGCTTTCCAGTCAACCTGGTTAAAAGTGCCATCAACATAACTTTTGTCAATAATCTGCCAAACTTCATCAACCAATTCTTTAGGACTTCCCCTAAAAGAAGCCAGGGATTTAGAACTGCAACCAGTGTTGGCAAGAGTTGCAGCAGTGAGTAACACCGCTGCTGCACTTAAAACAAGCCCTCGTTTTGTTATAACCATTTGTCTGACGCGCGGGAGGAAAAGAGTTCAGAATAATCACGCCTAATCTAACACAGGCAAGGCTTGGTCGGATTTTGGATACATATTTATTCAACTTTGCCGGGTTGTATTCCCGAAGCAGAGGCTGCCATAGGTGAATGCGGGCGCGGGTTTAAGACAAGGTACGTTGTTGGGCTTCAGCCCTCTTTAAACATATACGCGAAGAGGGCTAAAGCCCAACTACGTACCTAGCGATATGTTTCAACGGTTTCGGGCGATTGTTGACACCAATGGCTTCTAGTGGGCCCAAACCTCAAAACTATATCAAGTCAAGCTTACTCAGGTTCAACCCAGCGATCGTCCGACTTAATCAAATTAATCAATTCTGCCACACCTTCAGACTCAGGAACCTTCTTAATTTCATCCCGGCCGCGGTACAGAGAAATATAACCGGGTTGCTTCCCAACATAGCCGTAGTCAGCATCAGCCATTTCGCCCGGGCCATTGACAATACAGCCCATCACTGCAATATCCAAACCCGTGAGATGCTTCGTCGCCTCTCTCACTTGATGTAACACTTCCTCCAAATTAAACAAAGTGCGGCCGCAGGAAGGACAAGCCACATACTCAACCATAGTTTTCCGCAATCCCAAAGCTTGCAGAATGCTGTAGCAGACAGGAATCTCCTTTTCTGGCGCCTCAGTCAGGGAGACGCGGATAGTGTCGCCGATACCGTCAGCCAACAGCGGGGCGATACCAGCCGTGGATTTGATGCGCCCGTATTCGCCATCGCCAGCTTCCGTAACGCCCAAATGCAGCGGGTAATCCATCCCCAATTCGTCCATCCGGTGCGCCATCAAGCGGTAAGCAGCCACCATCACCGGCGCGCGGGAGGCTTTCAGCGAAATCACGATGTTGCGGAAGTCGAGGGATTCGCAAATTCTAATAAATTCCAGGGCGGATTCCACCATACCTTCCGGGGTATCGCCGTAGGTAAACAGCATCCGTTCGGCGAGGGAACCGTGATTGACGCCGATTCGCAAAGCTTTACCTTGATCTCGCAGGGAAATCACCAGAGGTTCCAGGGTTTCGCGGATTTTTTCGCCAATTTCCGCGAATTCTGCGTCAGTGTATTCGGTTCTGTCGGCTTTGGGCTTCTCGAACACGTAAAGTCCGGGATTGATTCTCACTTTGTCTACGTGTTTTGCCACTTCCAGGGCAATTTTCATCCCGTTGTGGTGGACATCAGCAACCAGGGGCACGGGTTGGTAGGTTTCGTGCAATTTTTGCTTGATTTCGGCTAAAGCTTTGGCGTGGGCCATGCTGGGCACGGTAACGCGGACGATTTCGCAGCCTATCTCGTGCAGTCGCCGAATTCCTGCGACCGATCCGTCGATGTCGAGGGTATCTTCGTTAATCATCGATTGTACGACGACTGGGTTGCCTCCGCCGATCGTGATACTGCCGACTTTGACGGGACGGGTTTTGCGGCGTTTGATGGTAGTGTCGAATACTGGTTGGGTAGATGCGGTTTTAGTTGGATTGGGCAGAGTTTGCATAGTTGATTGCTAGAGTTTTGTTACTAAGGTCTATAAAATTCTGTTTCCTGTTTTTTAGGTTGCCATAGAAATGACCTGTTTGGACAAACAGGTTTGTGGAACTAAAAACCAACCATCACCGGGAAGGCGAACAGAAGTTGAATCGATGGAACCAAACCCAACCTACAAAATACAGTTAAAATACAGGCTAGGCCGAGATAAACATTGATATTGGTTGGCGGTGAGGAGAATGGTTTGGACACCGGGGCAGCGGTTAAATGGCGATCGGTATATCATTGAAGGCAAGTTAGGTGAGGGCGGCTTTGGGGTCACGTACCTAGCGCAGAAGGCGCAAAACAGGCAGCGGGTTGTCATCAAAACGCTGAAAGATGAATTATTGAGCGATCCAGATTTTGCCCGGTATCGGGACAGATTCCGGGATGAGGCGGTAAAGCTATCTGTGTGCAGGCATCCCAATATTGTGGAAATAGAAAACTACTTCACTCACGATAATTTGCCTTGCATTGCGATGGAATATGTGGCAGGAGAAGATTTGTGGAAATGGGTGGAAAGGCGCGGTATTCTGTCAGAAACAGAAGCTTTAAACTACATCCGCAAAGCAGGAGAAGCCGTAATAATTGTTCACGAAAAAGGTTTACTGCATCGGGATATCAAGCCACAAAACATTATGGTGCGAGACAATCAAGATGCAGTTTTGATTGACTTTGGTTTGGCGCGGGGTTTTATTCCCGATCGCACTCAACAAATGACTTTTGGATTAACACATGGTTTTGCGCCTCCCGAACAATACGCGGAAACTGGCAGATTTGCTGAGTACACAGATGTTTATGCTCTGGCGGCAACGCTATACTATCTGCTAACGATAACACCACCAACTGCTGCATACTTGAGGGCTTCAAATTATCCTTTAAAGCCGCCGTTTCAGATTAATCCTAATATTAGCGATGCGGTGCATCTGGCAATTATCAAAGGGATGGAAATGGATGCGACAAACCGGCCTCACTCAGTGCAAAAATGGTTGGCTATGCTTCCCCAACCTATAAATTTGATTTCCGCAAAAGGAGTCGATTATGGTAAACTCGATCGCCTGTTGGCTAGTGGGAAATGGAAAGAGGCGGATGAGGAAACGACGAATAAGATGCTGGAAGCAGCAGGCAGAACAGAGGAGAGGTGGCTCAGCATTGAAGAGATTGATCAATTCCCCTGTGAAGACTTACGAACTATTGACCAACTTTGGGTAAAATACAGTAACGGACGTTTCGGCTTTTCGGTGCAGAAACGCATCTATGAAAGTCTGGGGGGAACCAGGGAATATGATAAAAAAATTTCGGAAGCTTTTGGGGATCGGGTGGGTTGGCGTGTGAATAGTAACGAGTTGGATTATAGAGATCTCAAATTTAACACCAAAGCACCAGAAGGTCACCTCCCAGGCCGAGGACGTAAGGGGGGGTTAGCTTGTGGCTTGTTAAGTCTCTTCTCTCGCGTCGAGACTTGTAAGGTGTAACATCTAAAGGTTTCAGAACTTTGTTAACTACAGATAGATTAAAGCCACTCGAATAAAATGATAGAAAAAGGTGCAAAAAGTGGCAGACCCTTCAATCCCTCGAAAGCTGGCGGAAAAATTTTCAACTTATCTTATCAAAATGTTAAAATTACTGATAAAGGGATTGGCTTAGTTGAAGCTCATGTTCGCAGATTTAATCCTGTGGGTGAAGCAGAACTAAAAATGGTAGAAAGGTTAAGAAGTATAGCCATACGAACCCTTGTAGCTGAGCCTGTTGATTTGCGCTTCTACACTCATGAATTGCGCGAGTATCTGAGGTATAAAAAACTTGGCTACCCCACAGGACAACCAGAAAATTCCGATGAGGCTTATGAACTCTGGAACAACGCTCACACAGCGACTCTTGAGGATTATAAGTTAAAAGAAGGATTTGGCGTTTTATTTCATCCTAGCGTGGAGGACTTTTAATGCAAAACTTAACTCAATTAACTCAGCTTGAATTAGTGCTCCTTGAATTAGTAGCTAAAGGTCAAGGAAAGTGGAGTTGGTACGAACTTGCGAATGCACTTTCCCGTCGAGATGTACCGCGAGAACCTGACATGATGGTTGTCTTAAAAAAACTTGCTGCTGATGGCTTGGTTAAACGATATATCGAAACAGGTTCGCCGCGCGACAGATGGGAATTGACAGCGGAAGGGTCAATTTTGCTGACAGACGCAACCGCAAATCGGCAGCGCGAAAGTATGCGTTATGCAATTGCGATTGAAAAAGCCAACAGCAATTATTCTGCTTACGTTCTAGATTTACCGGGATGTGCGGCCACAGGTACAACTCTCGAAGAGGTAGAACAGCAAATTAAAGAAGCAATAGTCTTGCACTTGGAAGAGTTGCGACAAGCTGGTTCGTCTATTCCTGAACCGAGGACTTTGTGCAAATATGTTGAAGTTTAACTTAGAAACCAATTTTGTAGTTTGCATTAACAATCAAGACTATCAAGCATCCTTGGAAGTGCGAAAAATTTATCGAATCATACCCGATAATCGCGCTGCGGAACATCAATATATCCGAGTTATTGATGAATCAGGCGAAGATTTTTTGTATCCAGTCGCATATTTCGTACCTATCGCATTGCCGAAAGCCGTAGAAGCAGTATTTGCATAAACAAGGGTTCTGTAGGCGCGGGTTCACACCCGATATATATAGCAATCCTAAATCATTATCAAGGTTATGGTACAATATATATGCAATACTTGACTGTGATAAAAAATGAATAAATTACAACTGCCACAAAAAGACATGGAAAAAGAAAAAGCTTCGTTAG
>NZ_JAHRFA010000137.1:0-11289 GCF_020883045.1 Microcoleus sp. CAWBG58
GCGCTGGATATTTCAGATATTTCAGGCGGTGCATTTAGTGACCATAAATGGAGCGAAGCAGGTCAGTAATTTAACCGAAGAGCGTCAAGATATATTGCGGCATTTAGGAGAGTATTGCTGTCAATATTATTTAATGTTTTCAAGTGAATAACGATTGAGATCGAGGTGTAGATATTTGTGAATAATTTTTATTAATTAGTCAAAATAATTTGCTCTTGGCATAGTTTGCCATGCTTAAAAAAATGATTAATCGCGATAAAAAGCAATGTGAATATGTGAGGAAAAGTCAATTATCTTAAATTAATTAATTTAGCTGAATTTAACAAGCTTCTGTAACGCTAACACTGCATAATTTCATCCCAAAAGCGTTTGGCTTCCAAGTTTTCACAACTGATAAAAAAATCTGACCCACATCTGCGGAATGTGGGTTGTAAGTTATTTAATGCTCATTCCTAAGCTTTCGCCGATTTAATTTGTCAGCAATTGCTGACTTAAATTATTTTTAGTGAGAATTGAGAGAGCGCCCTCAAGCTTCAATTTAAGAGCAACAAAGTACCTGTGCAAAGTAGCTTATTCCCTGAGATTCTAACTCTCGCCTCAAAATCAGCACTCAGGTTGAGGCGATCGCCGAAATAGTCTTGATAAAGTTAGAGAGTCTTAGAGACAGAAACGACAGAAACCGGGTTTGACGGACAAAATTCTCTGGTGAGGGGCGATCGCGAAGATGGGAGAACCCGGTAAATGAGAGTCGCGAGGACGCAAGTCCTATTACAAAATAAATAACCCATAAAGAGGAAAAATGCTTGGATTTTATTTATTTGGTCTCTACCTCGCAGTCTTGTCAGTGTTTGCCGGGCCCAGCCGCCGCAGCCCGGAGAAATGGTGGGTAGAAATCATCACAGATTTACCCTACTGTACCTACTACTTTGGCCCTTTCGACACCGACAAAGAAGCCTCCAGCAATACTCCAGGCTACATCGAAGACTTGGAAAGCGAGGGAGCCAAAAGACTTAGCATCCGCATCAAGCGATGCCATCCTTCGGATCTCACTATCTGCGAAAGTGAATTCTCAGAGAGTATCGCTGCTTAATAATTTTGATAGCTCAGACTGCCGAAACCGGGTTTTTTGACTGAAATACTTTCTCTATCGCCAGAAGTATCGGTTAAAAACCCGGGTTTCTGTGCGTCAATAATTCGTCATATCAAATCCGATGGCTGACGATAACAAAAACGGTTCGTGGTGCGGACTTAAGTCCGCAGCCAAAGAGCCGACTCAAGTCGGCGCTACGAACAAAATGATAACAAAAACGGTTCGTAGTGCGGACTTAAGTCCGCAGCCAAAGAGCCGACTCAAGTCGGCGCTACGAACAAAACTGTACATATATCAATTCAGTTTGAGTTTTCAATTATCTAAAAATAGAAATAGCAATCGGAAGAAGCAAGGCGAAATCTTCCGCAACGGTTTCAGCAATTAAGAGCTTCCTCATCGTCGGGCGTGGTTGCTACAACTCAACCCTCAACAATAAAATCAAGCATCGTTTTATTCTAGTTCTTGCTTGGCTGATTTTTTTTGTAGATGCCATTAAAACTCAGCCTCTTATATACCAAAATGCTTATGCTAGCCAGGATTAACTCTCAACAATTACCGTCGTTAAATCAGCACTGAGGACGAGTCGAACGAGCTATTTGTCCTGCTAAGTTAAGAACATTAAAAACCACTTGACTGCGGGGATAGCTACTATGTTCGGACTTTATCTATTCGGTATGTACGTCGCTGCTTTCTGGATACTGACTCAACCGACTGGCGGCAGTAGAGGTCGCGAGTGGTGGGTAGAAGTTGACACAGATTCACCCAAACGCACCTATTACTTTGGCCCTTACGAAAGCAAGGATGAAGCTTCTGATAGTACCAACGGCTACATCAAAGACTTGGAGAAGAAAGGAGCTAAAAAAATTAGCATTAACATCAAGCAAGGTCGCCAACCCAGTCAGCTAACAGCTACCGATGAATAATATCATTTTTTCAAAATCATGCAACGCTTTCAACAGTTGACAGTTGACAATTGAGTTGACAGTTTGAGAGCGACCTCAGGAGAATCTGATTTTTGCAAAAAACATTTCTTTTGACAGTCAAATTTGTAGTAGGGTGCGTCAGCCACTTCTGGCTCCGCACCTGAAAACTAGGCTAATCGCTGACGCACCCTACAATATTTATAAGACTCGCGAACTCAGAATGGCAATTTAATAAATTGAGCAACGTTTCTATCTCAATTACTTCCCCCAAAGTCGGCGGATCTGAAGATACCGAACTTATTTAAATTTCATTCCTTAAACAATCCGGACGCTCACTCCGCCAAACAATTTTCTTATAACAACCTATTTTCTAAACGGTCTAATATAGAGTTAGGTGTCACGAGTTAATTCGTAGGATGCGCCGCCATTCTTAAATCTGTAGTATTCGATCGACAATCTAATAGCGACGCACCTTACACATTGGGCAAACTAAACAAACCCAATTTTTTATTGTAGCCTGATTTTTTCTAAACGGTATTAGCCGATCGCACCAGTAGTTGCTTCTGAGATTGAAGATTAAAGCACCATCTGGTTTAAAGTGCTGCGGGGATTAAAAGTGCGATTAGCCTTGATTTTTTCGTAGCATTCGCGTTCTACAGCAGTGAGTTCTTTCGGCGGCACGATCGCAATTTTGACCAACAAATCCGTGCGTTCGTCTTTCTTCGGTTTCGGCCATCCCTTCCCGCGCAACCGCAAAGACTGGCCCGATCGCATTCCCGCCGGAAATTTTACAGTTATCATACCTTCAGGCGCCGGCACTTCAATAGAAGCTCCCAAAACCGCTTCATCGGGAGTTATCGGCACTTCGCAGACCAAATTCTCTCCCTCAAACTGAAAGAAAGGGTGAGGTAAAACTTCTAACTTCAGGTACAAATCTCCCTGCTGCTTCGTGTACGGGTCAATTTGACCTTTGCCTTTCACTCGAATTTTGCTGCCGGTTTTCACTCCCGCAGGAATCGAAACCTCACCAGTAGCAACTCGCTTGGAAGTTCCCCGAAATGCTTCCCCCAGAGTCAGCGAAATTGTCACCTCAGTGTCGCGAGTACCTCCGGCGCTGCGGTTCTCGTAGCCAGCGAAATCTTCAAATCCGCCAAAACCAGCAGGCCCCCCGGTGCCGGTGCGCTGGCTGCTGTAATTCCACTTGCTGCTGCGGCTGCTACTACTACCTCCACTGCTAGCTGCGCGCCCCAGCAAGGCATTAATAAATTCGTCAAAACTGCCGTACTGGCTGAAGTCAACGCCACCAAAGTCTACATTCGTAGCGCCCCCGCCCGGCCATCCGCTGGGAGTTGCCGCCGCTTGCTTCCAGTATTGGCCGTATTGGTCGTATTTTTTGCGTTTTTCTGGATCTGAAAGCACTTCGTAAGCTTCGTTTACTTCTTTAAAACGAGCTTCGGCTTCTTTGTTCCCCGGATTCATATCCGGGTGATATTTCCGGGCTAGTTTGCGAAAAGTTTTTTTAATTTCGTCAGAGGTGGCAGTTTTGTTGAGTCCCAAAATAGCGTAATAGTCTTTAAAATCTGTTGCAGCCATTAAGTAATCCTCTCTTTATTAGTTATTAGTTGTTACTTGTTAGTTGTTACTTGTTAGTTGTTACTTGTTAGTTGTTACTTGTTAGAAAGAATAAATCCCACATTAGCAGGATGGCGAATTATAGCAACCGCGCCAGACGGTGAGGACGTTCTCGCCTTGCACCTCTTCCTTCTTCCTTCTTCCTTCTTCCTTTTTCCTTTTTCCTTCTTCCTTCTTCCTTCTGTTTACCCGCTCGCGAAGTCCAAGGGCCCTCTTCCTTCTTCCTTCTTCAAATTATAGGTTATCAAAGTTTTGGACTCGATCGAGTTCGGTTGTTGCTTGCGGGACATCGCAATTTCCGCACCCCGCTGCTGTTGGAGATTTTGAGGAGTGCTACGTCTTCGCGATTTTGGTGTGGCTGCGATAGCTGAGGCGAACCCGGGAAAGCTGCTGCGGTTGTGGGCGCGATCGCCCGTTGGGTTGACTGCCACTGGCGATCGATCTTTTTTTACCGTGCGCGGTGCGATGGCTACTTCCTTAGCTTACGCCTACGAACTTTTCTTTCTTTAGCTTTTCGCTCAATGCAAATCCTAGCAGGTTCTCATCAGCAACTCCCGTCCAAATCTGCTACCTTAATTTCGACTATATTGTACCATAAAGCGTATATTAATTCAACAACCCTTCTGTATATTTTTTTCTTACCCTACTGGTGCTATACTTTTTTATTCTAACAGCACATCTATAGCTTTAAGTCACAAAATATACCAGAATCTATCTGCTGTCTGTTAACTAGAACACACACTTTGAAAAAAATTAAGATAAGATGGTAGCTCAATAACTTGTTAACGTTACGAGGGTGATAACATCATGAATTATTTGCTAAGTTGGCCTTGCGGCTGCTGCGACGATTGGAAAGATAGTTCCGAAAGTTGTGTGATGCTAAGAAACGGGCAGCGCATTTGTCAGTCGTGCTACGAGCGCAAATACAAGAATCAGAAGCAATCCGCCAGACGCAGGCGATCGAACATACGCGTATCACCGCAGACCGTAACAGAGACTGTTCCTTATTAATGCGCCTGAGTTTGAATGAAGCCAAATATTTCGACAGCCTTGCACCAACAGTTGCAATTAATAATGAAGTAAAAAAAATCATCAGTCATCAGTCATCGGTCATTGGTTATCTGTCACTAATTTATTTATTTATCATCAGTCACTGGCTGACAGATAACAGATTTTAACTTAAAAAACTAATGACTGACGACTAATGACTAATGACTAATAACTAAATGATAGTTCCATCAGGAATCGTGGCGTTTTTCAGGACTACGACAATGCCGCTGCGGATGTAAAAACCTTGGTTTTCGCGGTTGGCTTCTTCCACTCGGTCTTTATTAATGATTTGAACGTTCCGGCCGATGCGGGCATTTTTGTCCACAATCGCGCGGCGAATTGTAGTATCTGCACCGATACCGAGGGCGACACCACCGTGGTCTAAACTCGAATGCCGTTCCGCGTCGGGTTCGTAGAAGTCAGCACCCATAAGCAGGCTATCTTGAATCGTACATCCAGCTTCAATGCGCGCTCGAACTCCCAACACAGAATGGTCAATCCGGCACTGTTTGAGAATGCAGCCTTCAGCAATAATTGATTCCGTCACGTGAGTATCTAAAAGCTTAGTCGGCGGCAAGAAACGCGGGCGAGTATAAATCGGCGCATTTTCATCGTAGAAACTGAAAGGAGGCTGAGGCTGTTTGGTCAGCGCCAAGTTAGCATCATAAAAAGCCTCAATGGTTCCGATATCTTCCCAATAATCGTCAAACAAATAAGCTTGAACGTTGTGGTCTTTTGAAGAATTCGGAATAATCTCTTTACCAAAATCAGTTTGGTTGGGAGATTCTTTCAGGAGTTTAATCAGAACTTCTTTTTTGAAGACGTAAATCCCCATCGAAGCAATGTAAGGACTTTCCTGAGCCTGCTGCGGTGTCAGTCCCAGTTTAGTAGTATCCACCTGCATTTGTTTGAGCGCATCGCCTTTTGGCTTTTCGCTGAAAGAAATAATGCGGCCGTTGTCGTCGATTTTCATCAAACCAAAATCCGAGGCCCGCTTCTCGTCCATTGGCAAAACGGAGAGGGTGATATCGGCATTGGTTTCGCGGTGTCTATCCACAAACTTTTGGTAGTCCATGCGGTAGAGGTGGTCGCCTGACAAAATCAAGTATTCGTCAACGTCCCACTGTTCTAGCAGCGAAAGATATTGGCGAACTGCATCCGCTGTCCCTTGAAACCAGTTGGGGTTTTCCTGAGTTTGCTGGGCGGCGAGTACCTCGACAAATCCCTCGGTGAAGCCAGAAAACTGGTAAGTGCGAGAGATGTGGCGGTTGAGGGAGGCCGAGTTGAATTGGGTGAGGACGTAGATTTTGACTATTTCGGAGTTGATGCAGTTGCTCACAGGAATATCGATGAGGCGATATTTACCTGCGAGGGGAACTGCGGGTTTGGCTCGCAGTTTGGTTAGGGGGTAAAGGCGGGTGCCGACACCGCCACCGAGGATGATGGCTAAGACTTTTTTCAAGGAACTTTCTCCCTAGGATCTATGAACTCTCCAAGTCCAGTGTCGGATGGTGAGGGCTTCTTGACAAGGGGGGGAGCAAGGAAGTTTTGAGTGAAAGTTGGGTTGCTGGCGCAGAAACGGTTGTTTAGTCCCGATACTTTGTTCAAAGCCTCGACAAGATTTCAACAACTCGGTTTATGAGAGTTGGAGTTTTGAGTCTTAAGTCAAAATACTCATAATTGAATAATGGATATTGAAAAAAGTTGAGAGTTGTAACTTAAAGTATCCATCTGTATATAACGATACTTTAATGAAAGAATCAGGTTCGGGATTTTGAGTGCAAATTAGAAGTTTTCTCTGGTTAATTTCCGGTTCTCGCAATTTTTCCCGGCTGCGTAGGGCTGGTTGTTCTGGTTCCAGTTGCCCGATCGCACCTAAAAGCCCCGAGAGCGATCGGGTTATACTTGAGTGCGATCCCGTGGTTTGTGCTGGTGTTGCTCTTGTCTCAAACCGATTCAACTTCACAGCAGTCTGGAAGCGCCGCCCGTGGGGACGATATTTTTTTCAGGTAGCATTAGTTTTAAATCTGACGTTGAGTGCAAATTTGTGTAAGATGTGAGGATTTGTCGATCGACAAAACACGATCGAGCGTCTATTCTGTACCAAAAGCTAGATCTCCTAGAAACATCTGCTAATGTAGCCTAAGCTGTAAAAGACAGGAAAATTGTATGCAAATCCAAACGCCGGACTGGGTTAAACACGCGGTATTCTACCAAATATTCCCCGATCGCTTCGCTAAAAGCAAACAGCCGCGCAAACGCCTCCTGCAAAACTTCATCTGGGAAGAATGGCACGAAATTCCCACCCTCCAAGGCTACAAAGGCGGCGACTTGTGGGGCGTTATGGAACAGCTAGACTACCTGCAAGACTTAGGTATTAACGCAATTTATTTCACCCCGATATTTCAGTCGGCCTGCAATCACCGCTACCACACCCACGACTACTATCAAGTCGATCCGATGTTGGGTGGCAATCCTGCTTTTAAAGAGCTTCTAGACGCCGCCCACGATCGCAACATCAAAATCGTCCTCGACGGCGTATTCAACCACGCCAGCCGCGGCTTTTTCTTCTTCCACGACATCCTCGAAAACGGCCCCCATTCTCCTTGGGTAGATTGGTTTAAAATAGAAGGCTGGCCGCTATCTGCCTACGACGGTAATTTTCCTGCTAATTATGCAGGTTGGGACGGCAATCGAGCCTTGCCAGAATTCAATCACGACAATCCAGAAGTACGAGAATACATCATGGAAATTGCCGAATACTGGGTTAAATTCGGCATCGACGGCTGGCGGCTTGATGTTCCTTTTGAAATTAAAACTCCCGGATTTTGGCAAGAATTTCGAGAACGAGTCAAAGCAATTAATCCCGAAGCTTACATTGTCGGCGAAGTTTGGGAAGATGCGAGAGAATGGCTCGACGGCAGTCAATTTGACGGAGTGATGAATTATCTGTTTGCGGGGCCAACTATTGCTTTTGCAGCGGGCGACAGAGTAGATTTAGCTCAAATTGAAGGTCGTTCTTACCATCCCTATCCGCCGCTGTTTGCTAAAGAGTATGGGGACAAAATCCAGCACGTTTTGGAACTGTACCCGTGGCCGATACAGCTAACTCAACTTAATTTGTTGGCGAGTCACGATACAGCCCGGTTGATCTCAATTGCTGGAGGCGATAAAGCTAGCGTAGAACTGGCTAATTTGCTGCTGTTAACTTTTCCCGGAGCTCCCAGCATTTACTACGGCGATGAAGTTGGTTTGCCCGGTGCTCTAGATCCTGATTCCCGCCGCGGTTTTCCCTTAGAAGCTAACTGGGAACTTGAGGTTTTAGATTACCACAAGCAGTTGATAGCTTTGCGGCATAAATACGCTGCCCTCCGCACCGGAGACTACCAAATTCTATTTGCTGAGGGAACGGTTTACGTTTTTGCCCGAATTTTGGGGGATGAGGAAATAGTTGTTGCTGTCAATGTCGCGACTGAAGAGGCAAATATTAGTTTTGAAGCAGCTACTTTGAAATCTCCTCACGAGAAATTGCTGTTTGGTAAAGGCGAGTTTGTTTGGAAAGGTGAAGGGGAAACTCGGCAGTTAGAATTGATACTGCCGGCGCGATCGGGCTTGATTTTAGGTTCGGCTAGTTAGTTTAAGAAGATAGGTTTGTAGTGAGGACTTTAGTCCTCTGATTGCGGACTAAAGTCCTCACTACAAACCGGATAGGTGACGATCATTTTAGTGATTTACAAACAGCAAAAAATTGATTGCAGGGCCGATCGTTGTTTGAGTCACTATTAGGTTACTCTGGTTGCTGGTGCTGATGGTTGAGCGCGATCGACCTTTTTGGCTTATCCTGGGGTGACATCCTCGCCTTTGCCCAAAAACTGCTGGAGAATCTCTCCGGGATCTCTGTCCCAGGTATCGATATGTTGGTAAATTAAGCCCTCTGGATCCAGCTTGTATGTAGAATAGCCGTTGAAGAAGATCCGAGCTTTCCAGGGTACGCGCAGTGTCCCGCGAACAGTCCAAGTTGCCACAATAGTATCAGGGGTTGTCTGACTTACGTCGTGCAGGTCGAAGTAAATCTCGGTGAAAAATAGCTGCCCGTGAAATCGCAAAGTCCAAAAGATAATGCGATAGTTGATTTTTCCTTTAAATTTGTTAACAGGGTCTTGAAAAAAAACATCTTTTGTATAGATGTGGTAGGAAATGTCTTTCTCAAAAAGCGTCGGGAGATCTGCTTTGAGGATGTCTACTGTTTGTTGTACCTGCATTTGATTTTCGATCGCGCTCAAGCTACCACCTTGTGACACTATTGTGTGTAAGTTTAAATGGATAATCTCGATCGACAGCAAGAGCATCCAAAACTTGATACATCTAATTATATTGTCCGATCTCGCCTTTGGGCCGATCGGGACTTGCGACATCGAAACCTTGGCACAGATTTGATTGAACACCCCCACTCATCTGAAATTCTCGCAGAAATCAACGGCGGCAAGCTGTTGATGGTAGATAGCCGTCGCCGAAACGGTCTAATTTTGATTAAAGGCTTCCATGCGGAGTTTGCCGGGCCTGGTGCTGCCGTTGGAGGTGCTTTTGATGCTGACTCTCAGCAGGCGATTCCTGTGGGGGATTTTTGTTTTGTTTGCCCTCTATCTCCGGCAGAAAGACAGAAAGCTTTCGGAATTAGGCGGCATTGGCTGCGGTTAACGGAACAGTTAACGGCAAAGTCTGTAGCTGTGGAACGCGCACAAATGATTTTAACTCAGTTTGAACAATATTTTGATTCGGAAACAGTGGTACAAATTCCCGATGAAGCTTTGGCACTTTTAATCGGTGTATTTCCACAAACTATTCGCGCGGCGCGACAGATTGATAATTAAAAATTACATCATATATCCTGTCGGGGAAAACAATCCCGATAAGTTCGTAGTGAGGACTTCAGTCCTCTCTCGTTTCCTGAGGCCTGAAGTCCTCACTACGAACCAATTTGTTAATAAGTCAAAATCGCAGCGAGGCGATCGCAAGTTCGCACATTTTCGTCGGGGGTACCCACGGTAATTCGCAAACCTCCGCCTGTGTGGCGAATTAAAGTACCTTGAGCTTTTAGCTGCTGCATGATTTGTTGGTGTTTGTCTTCTGCCGATTCGCCCTCAGCAGTTGTCACCCGCAGGTAAAGGAAGTTAGCTGCACTCGGCCAAACTTGCAGTTTTTGATGCTGAGTTAGCGCTGCAATTAATTTGGCTCTTTCTGAGATAATTTCAGGAATTACTGCTAGCAATAATTGCCGCTGGGCGAGGGCAAACTCTGCCGCTGTCTGCGAGAAACTGGGCAGGTTGTAGGGGAGGCGGATTTTTTCTAAGGTGGCTGTGAGTTCGGGATGGGCGATCGCATATCCGACTCTCATTGACGCTAGGCGAAATGCTTTGGAAAATGTTCGCAAAATTATCCAATTCGGATGTTGCTGCAATCTGTCGGCTAAGGTATTTTGGCTGAATTCAAAATAGGCTTCGTCAATTACTACTAAGATATTTTCTGGCAAATTTGACAACCATTCTATTTCATCGGTGGTTAAAGCATTGGCTGTGGGGGAGTTGGGATGGACGACAAAGACGATGCGGAGGGGGGGATTTTGATTTTGGTCGATCGCCCTTTTAGCTGCATTGATGTCGATTTCAAAAGTCTCGGGGTTTCGCCCGACACTGACAACGGGAATCCCCAGGGTGGTGGCGGTAATTCCGTACATGGAAAAGGTGGGATTGGCGACGAAAATTGAGCCTGCGCCGCCCAAGCAAGTGGCGATTAAGAGCGATCGAATTAGTTCGTCGGAACCGTTGCCGACTGAGATATTGTCGGCTGTAATGGCTGTTTTTGGCTGTATAACCCCCCCTAGCCCCCCCTTGTTAAGGGGGGGGATATTTACGGATTCGTTGACGTATTGGGCGATCGCTTCTTTGAGTGCTGCATGGCCTCCGTCGGGATAGCGATTTGTCTCAATTAACTGCTGGTAAGTCCAAGCTAGCTTTTGTTTTAATTCCTCTGGCAGATCGTAAGGGCATTCGTTGGTGTCTAGGCGATCGAGTACAATTTCCGAGTGCGCTGATTCTCCTGAAGCGCCGCCCGGATGGGGAGTGTATGCGGTAAGTTCGGCTAAGTCTTTTCTGATAAACGGAAGCATGGTATAATTTACGACTTTTTATTTTAGATAATCTGCTTGCAAGCATCTGAACTTAGCATAAAGCTTGTTCTATCTCAAAAGCAAGAGGAAAGGGGGAATTGAGTTTCTGTCGATCGATTGATGCAGGCATCGCGGCAAATTAATTATCTTGATAGAGTAACTGCTGAAATTTGGAAACATACAATGAATAAATATGCAGCTTCGGCGCTTCTAGCTTTGAGTTTAGCTATTCTCCCTTCAGCCATGCCAGCTCAGGCTCAAACAAACTCCGCTCCGGCACAGAACAATACTGATTCTAATCAAGTAGGACTTACGCATTGACAAAATAACCAAATAGTGAATTCATAAATATAGGTCGTCTATTTTCTAGGTATCTGACAATGAGAAAAATAACTAAACCCTCTACGGCACAATGCAATAAAGACCTT
>NZ_JAHRFA010000138.1:0-11071 GCF_020883045.1 Microcoleus sp. CAWBG58
ATTGAAAAACTAGAATCACTGTTACATAAACTATTAAATGAAGGAGGACTAATTATGAAATGGAACAGAAAAATAAAAAATAAAGGTAACGCGAGTTAATGCAGTTTAGATGTTTGACAGCTTAACCAATAACCAATAACCAATAACCAATAACCAATAACCAATAACCAATAACCAATAACCAATAACCAATAACCAATAACCAATAACTAATAACCAATAACTAATGACTTATGCTATGGCTTTTTGGGGTTAACTGTTCGAGGAATTTCGATCGCAAATCTCGAACCTTTTTTTAGTTGACTTTCGACCGTAATTGTGCTGTTCATTATCTTGACTAACGAGGCACTAATCGCTAGTCCTAAACCGGTGCCTGGATATGGTCGGGTTGTGCTTTGGTCGGCTTGATGGAATTTGTCGAAAATGTGGGGCAGATCTGTTTTAGAAATGCCGATTCCTGTGTCCCGAACGGTGATAATTAGCCGATCGCCCTCTAATTCCCCTACCTCAATGCAAATGCAGCCCTGATGAGTGAATTTAACCGCGTTGGAAATCAGATTCACCAAAACTTGCCGCAGCCGCAACTTGTCATTAACGATACACCGATCCTGCAAGCCCACGCAGACGGACATTGCCAGATTCTTTTCGGTGGCTTGATTTCCAAATTCCAGAGCCACATCCATTACTAAATGCCCTAAATCAAATTCTTCAATTTCTAATTCGGTGCGACCGCTCTCGATTTTGGAGAGGTCGAGGATATCGTCCAGCAGGACTAGCAGGTTTTTGCCGTTATTTAAAATTCGCCCCACCATATCTATTTGCTGCGCGCTCAGCAGTTGTTTGTGCTGGCGCAGCAGCAATTGGGAAAAGCCGATAATCGAATTCATGGGAGTTAGCAATTCGTGGGACATGCTGGCCAAAAATTGCGATTTTAACTTTGCTGCTTCTAGGAGTTGCAATTTTTGCTGTTGAATGCGCTGATCCTGATTTTCCAGTTCTTGTTGTTGGCGAATTAGCAGCTCGTTTTGCAAGTCTAAAAGCTGTTCCTGCTTTTTAAATTTTTCGATCGCCCGCGCGCTGTTAATCGCGATCGCAGCTTGTCTTCCCATCACCGCCAGCAGTTGCACAGATCCGCTGTCAATAGCCGTCCTGTCTTTCCCGTTACCGATCGCCAAAACGCCCAAACGCCCGCTTTCCCGCGACTCGATCGCCGCAGCACAGGCCGCCGCCGGCACTCCTGGGTACGACTCAGAGCGCCACAGTTGAGACTCTCCCGTCGCAAAAGCCCTCAGCAGCAGCTTGTCTTGCACGTGCAGGGTTTTGCCTTTCTCAAAGTTTGTCGCACCCCCTACAGCGCTGAGCTTGAGCCCGCTGGAATCGCACTCCGGGAGCGCAACCAGGCAAAATTCAGCTCCGGCGATCGCCTCCACAGTCGCGTCCGCGATCGCTTGTAACAATTCCGACAAGTTACCCGCGCGCTGGCTCAACAGATTTGTAAACCGCTCGATCGCCCGCAAATTCGCCCCAGCATCCATTAGTATTGGGGATTCGGGCAATTTTTCTGCTTTTAACTTAGCGGACGATCGGGCGATCGGGCGCAAAAATTCGACTTCTGATTCTGGTTCGGCTTGAGTTTGTGCGATCGGGTGCAGATCTGTGTAGGTTCCCACCCACTCCAAAACTTCCTGACTGTGTGGGTTGGCGGGCGATCCTCTAGCCAGGTTCCAGCGGTAAGTCCCCTCTCGCGTCCGCAGCCGAAATTTGATTTCGTAACTTGGCGGCGGCTCCCCACCCGTACCCGATGGCGTTGGGTCCCACCCGTGGCGCGCCAACAGACGGGGGCGGTCTTCTGGGTGGACGCACGCCAGATACCCGAAACCCAAAGCTGCTGATGCTGGTACTCCCGTGTACTCTTCCCACGGCTGACCTAAATAAGTCGTCCAGCCGCCGGTATTAGCTTTCCAAACTATGTGAGGAATGGCCGACCACAGGCGATCGTCCACAGTTTTGCGATCGCAAACTTGCTGTAGGGGGGATGGTATTTCTGATGCCTTGTATAGTATTTCCGCCTCAGAAAACTCCGAGCGAAAAGAGTTGTTGCCGTGGTAGTGAGTCATAACTGGTTTTATAAATAAGCATTCAACTTTAGCCATAACACCAGATCAAGTCTCGTGCTGCTAGCTTTATTGATATCGACTACCTGCACCGAAAGTTTTTATACTTTAAATTTATCTAAGTACATCATATCTTTACCTCTATCAAGGGGCGGACAATGGGATAATTCAGCTAAACTGTTAAAACATCTTCGAGTTTACCTGTCCCGAGGAAGGCTCATGCTCGCGATCGCCCTAAAATAAATTAAAAATTAACTTGCAACAGGGCCGCTGCATGAGTATCCTGGAAAAAGATGTGCGGGCTTTCAAACCCTAAATCAGGACACATTCTCAAATTTACTCAGCTTGGCTGAGTCACTTGACGGTATTTTTAAAGTTTATCGGATCTATTGGAAAAAAGATGACTAAAATTCGCGTTGCTTTGATAGAAGACCACGACTTGACAAGAGTCGGCATCCGCACAGCTTTACAACAGCGTGACACCATCGAAGTTGTCGGGGATGCAGCTAACGCTACAGACGGATTGAAACTGCTTCAGTCTACCAAACCTGATGTGGCAATTGTAGACATCGGTTTGCCAGATTTTGACGGCATTGAACTGACACAAAAATTCAAAAAATCGATAGCAGCCGACTCCGATCCGGATACCAAAGTTTTGATTCTGACTTTTCAGGACAACGAAGAAGAAGTTCTGGCAGCTTTTGCCGCCGGAGCTGACTCTTACTGCATGAAAGATATCAGCTTCGATCAGTTGTTGGATGTAGTAAAAGTAACCCATGAAGGTAACTCTTGGATCGATCCGGCGATAGCTCGCATCGTTCTAAAACAAGCTCGCACTAAGGAGTCTGCTCCGGAAGAACCCAAGCCTGAGGGTAAAAGAGTCACAATTAAGGCTGCCGAACCCGAGTTCAGTCACATCATTGAAACTTACCCGTTAACCGAGCGAGAGTTAGAAGTTTTGGAACTGATCGTGCAGGGTTACAGCAATGCTGCTATCGCCGAAAAGCTGTACATTACTGTCGGTACAGTCAAGACTCACGTCCGCAATATTCTGAACAAGCTGTGCGCTGACGATCGCACTCAGGCAGCCGTTCTCGCCCTGCGTTCTGGCTTGGTTGGATAAAGCCTCAACAGCAGGCAAAAGCAAGTTAAAAGTAAGGTGCGCCCGCGCACCTTACGCATTAATTTTAGGATGCGTACTTGGCACCGACTGACTAATTATTGGCGCTTATCTAGGGTGTTCTTTGGCGCACTTTACTGCCGAAGATATAGACTTCAATCTCAGCATCGCCAGCCGCATAATCTGATGTCTTAAAAGCTATGTTTAAGTCCGCATCTATCCTGGTGCAGATATTTACAATCATCTTTTGATCGGTAAATCTACCTTAAGATAGATGCCAAATAATCCTCAAATTACTAATACTTATGATTGAGAAATAGAAAGTTAGATAAAATTCCGAATCGCACTGTCGGTATGGCGCGATGTCACTTCATAAAATGCGTAGGCTCGGCCAGATACTCATACTTTTAGGAATAGTTAATCACTTACAGAAATTATATCCGCAGAGTGATGCCAGAGTTCGCTTCAATTTGCGAGATTAAAACTATCTACTGCTACTGAAAAATCTTAAAAAGAGGCATTATGAGCGCTCCAATTGAATTTCAGTTATTTGCTCCCTACAACAAAGGAGCTGCCTTGATGGGGTCTTTTTCTAATTGGGAATAAATTCCGATGGCAAAGGACGAAGAAGGTTATTTCCGCACGCGAGTTGAGTTGGAGGATGGCGTTTATCAATACAAATTTCGCGTGCAGTCCAAAAGCTGGTTTCTGGAGGCAGATCAGTGGGTAGATGTGGTAGATCCCTACGCGACTGATATCGACGATCCCACTCAAAACGGCGCGATCGGGATCAAAGATGGCGATCGCATTGTCGATACCTACGTGTGGCAGCACGATGACAAACCGCTACCTGCCGATCGAGAATTAGTAATCTACGAAATGCACGTTGCCGACTTTTCCGGCGGCGAAGCCGATCCCCTCGCCCGCGGCAAGTACGAGCACGTCGTCGAAAAACTCGATTATCTAGTCGAACTCGGCGTTAACGCGATCGAACTCATGCCCCTCAAAGAATACCCAGGCGACTACAGTTGGGGCTACAACCCGCGCTACTTCTTCGCTGCCGAGTCCAGCTACGGCACCACCGAACAACTCAAAAACCTGATAGACGAGTGTCACGGGCGCGGGATTCGCGTCATCATCGACGGGATTTACAACCACTCCGAATCATCCAGCCCCCTCACCCAAATCGATCGCGATTATTGGTACCACCACGCCCCCCGCGATCCAGGCAACAATTGGGGCCCAGAATTCAACTACGAATTTTACGACGAAAACTTAGGAACTTATCCGGCGCGCAAATTCATTGGCGATACAGTCCGCTATTGGGTTCAAGAATACCATCTCGACGGCATTCGTTTCGACGCCGCCCGACAAATTGCCAACTACGATTTCATGCACTGGATAGTTCAAGAAGCCAAAAATGCTGCCGGCCCGAAACCGTTTTACACCGTTGCTGAATACATTCCCGAAACTCCCAGCATCACAAATCTAGAGGGCCCGATGGATGGCTGCTGGCACGATAGTTTCTATCACTGCATTGTCGAACATATCTGCGGCGATACCTTTGATTTAGAACGGCTGAAAGATGCGATCGACTGCAAGCGCCAAGGTTTCTTGGGTGCGACAAATGTAGTCAATTATTTGAGCAATCACGATCGCGATCGCGTATTCTCAGAATTGGGCGATCGGGGAATTTTGGATGAACCAGCATTCAAGCGGGCGAAGTTGGGTTCTGTGTTGTTAATGACAGCAGTTGGCGTACCGCTGATTTGAATGGGCGAAGAATTTGGCGAATACAAAGCCAAAACAATCGAGCAAGCAAAAATTGACTGGACGCTGCTGGGAAATGACATGAATAAAGGTTTGTGGGAATACTACAAAGGCTTGATTCACCTACGCAAAAACAACCAAGCACTTTACACCGAAAACATCGACTTTTTCCACGAAGACCCCGACTCGAAAGTGTTTGCTTACACTCGCTGGAACGATGAAGGTTCGAGAGTTGTAGTAGTTGCGAATCTGTCGGAAAATTATCTAGCGGGTTACAGCGTTCCCCACTTCCCAGCAAACGGAACTTGGCACGAATGGACGGGCAATTATGATGTGGAATCTGGCGATGACAATATTACGATTGACTTGCCGGAATACGAAGCTAAAGTATTTGTTTGGCAGTAATCCGTTAGGTACGTTGTTGGGCTTTAGCCCTCTTAATTATATATATGAAAGAGGGCTAAAGCCCAACAACGTACCTTTTTTTTAGGTTTTTGCGTTCTTATTTTAGATCTGCAAGAGCGCTGAAGCGCAACTACGTACCTTTATTGAATGTTACTGGCGAGGAATTTTCTTTTTTACACGCACGCTACCAGTATTTCTCGTTGTCAATGTAAACTACATATTTTACTCGGTTGATTTTCTAGATACAATTGGGTTGCAGCCGCCGCCGGTATGGGTTTGCTAAAGAAGTAACCCTGACCCATATCGCATTGAAGCGATTGCAAAAATGCCAACTGTTCTGCTGTTTCCACTCCCTCAGCAATCACCCGTAGATTCAAGCCCTGTCCCAGAGCGATCGCCACTTTCACAATCGTAGCACCGCTGTTGCCGTTGAGCAAATCTGCCACGAAGGATTTGTCTATTTTTAAATTATTCAGTGGAAAGTTTTTCAGAGACCACAGCGAAGAATAACCTGTGCCAAAATCGTCCAGAGAAATGTGAATTCCCATTTGCTGCAACTGCTGCAATACCGACACCGTAAAATTTACATCTGTCATGGCAACTGTCTCGGTAATTTCTATTTCTAAATACTCGGGATTTAACTCGGTTTCTGACAAGATTTTAGCAATGGTTTCTACCGTGTTAGCTTGTAGAAACTGACGGGCTGATAAATTCACAGCTACCCGTACCGGCGGCAATCCCAATAACTGCCACTCTCGATTTTGCAAGCAAGCTGTCCGCAGCACCCATTCGTCAATTTGGCAGATTAATCCTGTTTCCTCAGCTAGGGGAATAAATCGATCGGGAGAAATCAAACCGCGTTCGGGATGCTGCCAGCGAATCAAAGCTTCCATGCCGACTATTTGGCAAGTATTTAAGTTTATTTGCGGTTGATAGTGCAGCACAAACTCTGATTGTTTCAAAGCTTTGTAAAGCTGATTTTCTAAGTTAAGTTCCTCGGAGACTTGATTGCCGATCGCCCGCGTGTAAAAATGATAATTGTTCCGACCTTTCTGTTTAGCTTTGTACATCGCAGCATCAGCATTTTTTAGCAAGGTTTCTGCATCTTCTCCGTCATAAGGAGCCAAAGCAATTCCCAAACTAGCCTTAGTATAAAGTTCCCGACCGTCAAAATCAAAAGGAGTGCTTAAACTCTGGATTATTCGCTGGCAAACCTTAGTTGCGTCCTCTGGGCTGTTGATATTGTACAGCAGCAAAGTAAATTCATCCCCGCCCCAACGGGCGATCGAATCCCCGAGGCGCAAACAGTTAGTCAAACGCCGAGATACACCTTGCAGCAACTGGTCGCCCACTGGGTGGCCGAGAGTATCGTTAACATTTTTAAATCTGTCTAAATCTAGAAATATCACCGCCAACATTTCTGCATTCTGGTGAGCGTTAGCTAAAGCTAAAGACAGCCTTTCATTAAACAGCAATCTATTCGCTAAACCTGTTAATGGGTCGTGCGAAGCTTGATGTCGCATCATTGCCTCGACGCGCCTCTGCATGGCAGCCATGTACAGGTGAGTTCCTAATGATTTTGCTAGCTTCTGTTCCTCGCTGCTCCATTTTTGAGCTTCGCCGGTTTTGATTTCTTTCCAAGCTGCAAAGGACTGTCGGGGTCGATCGCTCCGGGCGTCGGAACTGCAACGGCCAGCCCACAAAATTTCGGTTTCTACGGCTGCGCGAAAAATGGTGAGACAGCCGATGCACTGTTGGCGGTATTGCAGCGGTACTGCCAAAAATGACCGAATGTCAGCTTCGAGAAAATTTGCAGATAAAGATTTGACTTGAGGTTCTTGAGAAATATCGGAAATCGCGTACAAGTGCGGGACGATTAAATTAGAAATATTTGTATCAATTGAACTGTAATGCTCGGAATATAGATTTTGATAAATTCCTAATTGGCTGGTACTGTCGGCAGTTTTTGGTTGCTCGTCTTGGTTTGCCCACCCCATGATCTGCTGCCAAAACTCGGTGAGTTCGAGATTGGTGTCTGGAGGCTGCACGCCGCAGGTATAAAGTTTAGCCGGCCGATCGCCAAATTCGGCGGCAATGTACAAGCGTCCTCCCGAACCGTGCAAATGCTTGACAGTTTGTTCGAGAACTGCTTGCCGAATTTCGTTTAGTTCCAGAGGAGAGTGCAGCAAACTGCTAATTTGGTTGACAACGGCTTCGTCGTGCGCTTGCTGTCGGGCTTGAGTGAGGAGAAAAGATTGGGCGATCGCAATTGAAAGCTGATCCACAAGCAACTGTACTATGTTCAATTCTCGATCGCTAAACCGTTTGGGTTGACTGTGGTGACAGGCCAGCAGCCCCCAAAGTTGATTTTGATGTACGATCGGCACCGTCAGAGAAGAACGCGCCCCCATAGCCTCCAGATATTCTGCGTGACAGGAGTCTACAGGACAATAGCGAATATCTTCAACTGCTAAAGTTTGGCCGGTTTCGGGACAATCTAAGCGATTAATTATTTTATGCTGCAATCCCACATCTACAATTACTCGCTGTCGCGCTTTGACAAACATTTCGCGCGCACTAGGGGGAATGTCGCCCGCAGGAAAGCGCAAACCCAGCAGAGATGGCAAATTGTCGCCGTTGATGGCCTCGGCAATCACCTCGCCGCTACCGTCTGCATCAAAGCGATAAACTTTTACCCGATCGCTTCCTAAAAAGCTGCGGATTTCTCGCGCCGTTGTCGTCAAAATCTCTTGCAGTTCTAAAGAGTTGCGGATGCGATTGGTAATTCGATTGAGTAAAATCTCTTGTTTTAAATTCGCTCTTGACGTTTGTCTAACTCTTCTGCGGGCCATCCCTTTTAATCTCCAGGGCAATTGACAGCATTTTTGCGAGTCACCTTGTTAACTCGCCCTGTTTTATAGACTACAACACTTTCGCTCACTCTGTGGGATTGACGCAACCAGAGAGCCAGAAACCCAGTTTTTATGAATATTTCTGGTTTTCCCACAAATTTTCGGTAGGAACCGGGTTTCTTAACAGACTTTTATGCGGACTAAAGTCCGAACGATCAAACCAATCTAGAAAGCGGGTCGATCGCACAAGCTTCTGACTGAGAGTGCAGAATGCTGGAAGAGTAAACCCGGTTGCTCAGTATTTATACTGGGAAATATCCCGTTAAGCCGACTCCCAAATTTCCCGAATTCTCTCCGGCAAAAAGCTCGCTATTTCCTGAATTCGCTCCTGGGACAACTCATCCTTCGTTGCCGAAAATACACCCGCGATCGCAGTTTCCGATTTTACTCCCGAAGGAAGTGAGCCTTCTAGTTCGACCCTCCGTACAAACAAATTGGCATCGATGCCCAAAGGTGCAGGCCCGCGCAAAGGCTCACGCACCCGGCTTAGCAATCGTACCAGCGGATTCGTATCTTTCCAGAGGTCAGCTATTTCTGTTTGGAGGGTTTTGTCGTCCGTAGGTAAAACTTCTTTGTGCAGTTCGGCTTCCACGCGATCGCTGGCTTCTGTTGTCATCAAATCGGGCGGGCGGGCTTTCAACCAATTCTTTCTGGTAAGTTAAGTCGTCTCTGATTGCAATTGTCATCAACATCTCCTAGGTTAATATCTGGTAAACAGTCAGTAAAAAATGATATTTTTACGGGTTTAAGTAGCGATAATTACTACTTAAAAACATTGAAATCTAAACCGGAGAAATAAGTATCTCTCAGCAGGTGGAAGTTGTTAAATTTATGTGCCTCATCTAATCTTTCTTTAGGTAGATACACGGAGGATATCAGTAGTGTAATGTTGAGAGAATTCTCAAAAACTGCGGCCACTCTTCAAAGCAAAAATTAAGCTAGGATAGTTTATTAGCAAGCTTTTTCCTAGTAATCGCCTCTTGTTGTCAAAGCTGACGCAACCTTAGGGCGTAAGTTGGCAATTTGCCCGGGGATCGGTAAAATTATGGAGATACTGTGGGAGCGCTCGACTGGTGCAGTCTTTGCCAGAACTCGCAGCGATATTGTACAATCTGGCTAGACTGAAGACTGGCCATCTGAGAGCTACAAATACGAGCCAATCTGTTTCAAGTGCCGGAGCGCCACTTGAAGAATGCCTCGGGTAAAACTTTTACGATCGTTTTTCGATCTGGATTTATGAACTACCCTACGTGGAATCAGCATTTGGAATCTTCTTTAAATATGGGTCACCTGGCGGTTGACAAGCGTCCTCTCGTATTGGCTGTAGACGACAATCACGATAACTTAGAGCTGCTGACGCAAATACTCGATTTATTCGGCTGCGAGTGCGTAGGAGCCATGGACGGCTACAGTGCTCTTTCGACAGCAGTCTCGCGCTCTCCCGACTTAATCGTACTCGATATTTGTCTGCCCGATATAGACGGTATAGAATTAGTAAAGCGGATCAGAGAAAACCCGGATCTCAGACATATTCCGATCGTGGCCGTCACAGCACTAGCAAAAACAGAAGACCGCGATCGGATTCTCGAAGCAGGCTGCGTTGCATATCTTTCTAAACCTTTCAACATCAAGGATTTAGAACAAATTATCCGCCACCATCTCAACCATCAGCCGATTCTCGTGGAGTTTTAGACTTAGAACTCGAATCGCGAACTTGAGGTGCAGACTCCAAAATTGCGATCGTTCCGGCGCGGCCCGTCTCCAAAGTCGCATCGCTGAGCAAATCAGTCACGGCCACACCCAAAACCTCTTTGATTAAGTCTTTCAGTGCCACTTCCAGAACTGACTCTAATTGCGATCGCACCTGGGAAGCCAAATCTTCCTGACCGTTCTGAGCCAGCAGTTTTTCTGGTTGAGTAATCGCATTTTCGATTACAATGATTAATTTGTTATCCAAAAGATTGCAGAGCGCCTGACTCGTTTGCTGTCCCAGCAGAGAGCGATACAAAGCTTGAATACCCTGGGCCAGACTGCGTTCTAACTTTCCGCGAGTAGGTACTAAATTTTCCCCGGTCATATTTTTTATGTATAGCAAGATCGCTCAAAAAACAGTTAACAGTTAACAGTTAACTTATTAACCGTTAACTGTTCCCAAAAACTGTCGGACTAGCCGACAGTAACTTGATTGGTTTCCACCCCAGTTGCACCCTTAACCCTTTTAGCAATTGTCACCAACTTGGTGACAATTTCCTGACTGGGAACCGTACCTTTGAGAACCACCGTAGTACCGTGTTGAGCAACATAAACAGTCTCAATGTCCGCCACATCAGGATTTGCATCGAAAGCCTGAGCCACCCGTTTAGCTAAACCGCTTTGATCGTATTCTCCATTCAATCCCATGCGTTCCGGCGGGATTGTCTGAGTCGCCCTAGCAGCAGGTTGAGTTTGAACTTGAGCTTGAGATGGAGCTACAGGTGCTTGGTAAGCAGGAGCTTCCACATTTTCTTGATTTTCCAGTTTTTCTAAACCAAACAGTCTTTTTAGCCAGCCCACAGAAGTTACCCTCTCAAAATGTTTTTGTTAATTGACATTTGGCACGGCGCCGTACAATTCTTATACTCAATACCATTAGTCACAAGTTAAGCTAAAAACACTGTTGTCAATGAGTAATCTTACTCATTTTTTACCGAGATACCAATTAAAATGTGACTCCATTTATTGCCTTATTATTGCCAAAAAATTGTTCGGGA